>CAZWNR010000435.1:0-4059 GCA_964635665.1 uncultured bacterium
GGGCCATGCGGTCGGTGGAGAGATCAATTCCCTCCTGGTTGCGGAAGGCCTCTAGCAGCCAATCGACAATGCAGTTATCGAAGTCATCGCCGCCCAGGTGGTTGTTGCCTGCCGTGGCCTTCACCTCAAATACCCCATCCCCCAACTGAAGAATGGAGACGTCAAAGGTGCCGCCCCCGAGGTCAAACACCAAGACCGTTTGATCTTGATCCTGCTTATCCAAGCCATAGGACAGGGCAGCAGCGGTGGGCTCGTTGATAATTCGCAATACCTCTAGACCTGCAATGGTGCCTGCATCCTTGGTGGCCTGGCGCTGGGCATCGGTAAAGTAAGCCGGAACCGTGATAACCGCCTGGGTCACCTCAGTACCGAGGTAGGCTTCGGCATCCTGCTTCAGCTTCTGCAGGATCATGGCCGAAATTTCCTGGGGCGTGTAGGTCTTGCCGCGAATTTGGACATCCACGGTTTGATCGCGGCCGCTGACACAGGCGTAGGGGACTCGGCTACGCTCCGCTTCGGTGTCGTCCCAGCGTCGCCCGATGAAGCGTTTAATGCTGTAGACCGTGTTTTCGGCATTGGTCACCGCCTGCCGCTTTGCCAGTTGTCCCACGAGCCGTTCACCGCCTTTGCCAAACCCCACCATACTGGGTACCGTCCGGCCCCCTTCGGTGCTGGTGATGACCACTGGCTTGCCGCCCTCAAGTACGGCAACACAGCTATTCGTCGTCCCTAGATCGATGCCGATTACTTTTCCCATAGCCCGTGGTGGTGAACAAAGTGACTGCGTGGCTCCTGACTGGCTGGCCCATCCTGGATGAACTTGGCTCTAGTCGACTGTTGTTAACGTGCCCCCCTTAAATTTAAAAATTACTGCGCTAAGGCAAATCTCGCCACGATAGTGGACATTTTGTAGACAAATTTGTCTAACCCTTATGGGCAACGGATGAACCGCCTTGGCCCCTAGCTAGGGGCACCCGGAGGCTCTTACTCGGCCCTGTCTGCATCGGTGGAGCTGTCCTCCTCTGGCGGAGCAGCTACTTTGACCATGGCATACCGCAGCACCCGATCCCCCAGTTGATAGCCCCGCACAAATTCCTCAATCACCGTACCCTCGGGGTGATCGGCGGTAGGTTGCCGCAACACCGCTTCGTGAAGCTGAGGATCAAAGGCCTGGCCCTCGGCCCGCAACACTGAGACACCGAGACGCTTGAGCGATTCCACCAGTTGTTTGTAGACGCTTTGATAACTCTTATGGATAGTCATCTCAGCTTCGGTTTGGGGCTTAATCTGGGACCTGGCCCGCTCAAAGTTATCCACGACGGGCAACAGTTCGATGACCGTATTGCCCTTCACCTGAGCGTCGAGTTCTTCCTTCTCCCGCATGGTGCGCTTGCGGTAGTTCTCAAAGTCGGCGGCAATGCGAACGGCTTGATTGGACTGCTCCTCAAGCTGAGCTTTGAGATCCGCGATCTGCTGTTCCAGGCGAGAGATCTCGGCTCCAGTAGCCCCCGCAGATCCTCCGGCAGATTCCTCAGCCTTGAGTTCCGCTTCTAGCCCATCGAGAGCCTGATCGAAGTCAATGTCGATAACCGCGTCCTCTTCATGGAGTTCCTCCACGCCCTCGGCGGCAGGCGTCGTTTCAGGGATGTCCGCTTGATGCTGTTCCTCTACCATGCCAATCTCGTAACCTGTCTACTTAATGAACACAACCCAGTATTAGGTTCAAGCTTATCTTACTCAAGGAGGCCGCAAACGGCACAGTCCCCCTAACCCTCTGAAACGGTTGGGAACCGCTGTGGCCCCATTCCCCTAGGCAGGGGCTTAGCTTAAGTTACGTAACAATCCGAGCGGATAGGTCGGTCGTCAGGGCTTTATAGGAAAGTAAGCCCTCTGGGCGGCAAGTCCAGGCTGTCCCAGGGCTAGGAACTAGGGCGAACCATTCTTCAGGTTAGTCGCCATGGCGCAGATAAAAGGGATGGGAGTATCATCGAGACTACGAGGGTGTAGGTTTGGCTATTTTCCACCACCGGCTTGATATCCCTGATGTTTTAGCGCTAGTGCCCTTGGCGGCTCGGCTCTGTTCTCAGGGGATTGGCGGCAGGTCTGGCCTCGGGCTGCTACCTCAGTAGCTGTTGGTTCGGTCGTAACGGGGACGCCTTTGACCGATATGTTTGCAATTCCTCTGTGTTGGCATCGGCACTATGACTAACTCTTCTTCGTCTCGTCGGCAGGCTCTCGTTCTACAACGGAGTTTTTCGCCCTTTGGCAATAAGCTGATCCAATCGGGCTATGTAGACTCAGAGCAGATGCAAAAGGCTCTCGCTGAAAGCCGCAAGACGGGGCAAGCCCTCACCGATGTACTGGAGTCATTAACGGGGCAGCAGCTTTCCCCCGAACTCCTGCGGCAGTATAAAAAGCAGCAACTCTTCGAGCTAAAGATTCTCTACGGCGTTGAGTCCCTCGATCCAGAACTCAACGATATCTCAGCGGCCCAGGTCAGCAGCCTGATTGACAGCCTGATTTCCGTCGATGTGTGCCGTCGCCATCGGTTGGTGCCCCTGTCCCAGGACGAGGGGGATCGTCCCTCGGTGCTGGTGGCCATGGTGGATCCCGAAAACCTAGAGGCCCAGGACGACCTCAACCGCATTCTGCGGCCCCGCAACCTAGCCCTGCGGCGTATGGTGATCACCGTTGAAGACTTCCAGCGGATTATCTCCACCTATCTCGATGAGGCCGTTGCCCGCCAGAAGAAAGAGGAACTCGATGCCGCCGTTGACGTGCGCACCAGCCTTGAAGAATTGGATTACGGCGGGGGCGACCTAGAAGATGTCATCGACGAAGAGTCTGACCTAGGCGAAGCCCTCAAGGATGCGGGGGCGGCTCCGGTGATTGCCCTGGTCAACAAAATTCTGGTAAAGGCGCTGCAAGAGGGCGTTTCCGATATTCACATCGAGCCCCAGGAGGAATACCTGCGGGTGCGCTTCCGCAAAGACGGGGTGCTGAAGGAAGCCCTGCCCCGAATGCCAAAGAAAATCATCCCAGCGGTAACCGCCCGCTTCAAGATTATTTCCGATCTAGATATCGCCGAGCGGCGGTCTCCCCAGGATGGCCGGATTCGGCGGGTCTTCCAAGGCCGAAAGGTAGACTTTCGGGTCAACACCCTACCCAGTCGCTGTGGCGAAAAGGTGGTGCTGCGGATTCTCGATAACTCCGTGACCCAGCTAGGCCTAGACAAGCTGATCACCGACCCCACTTCCCTCAAAATTGTGCAGGAAATGGCGGCCCGCCCCTTTGGTTTACTGCTGGTAACGGGGCCAACGGGTTCCGGTAAAACCACCACCCTCTACTCCGTGCTGTCAGAACGAAACGATCCCGGCATCAACATCAGCACCGCTGAAGACCCGATTGAATACACCCTAGAGGGCCTGACCCAAGTACAGGTGATCCGGGAAAAAGGGATGGACTTCTCAGCCATTCTGAGGGCCTTTTTGCGCCAAGACCCAGACGTGATTCTGGTGGGGGAAACCCGCGACCGAGAAACCGCCAAAACCGCCATTGAGGCCGCCCTCACCGGACACCTGGTACTCACGACCCTACACACCAACGATGCCGCTGGAGCCATTGCCCGCCTCGATGAAATGGGGGTTGAGGCCTTCATGGTTTCCAGCGCCCTGATTGGGGTACTGGCCCAGCGCCTTCTGCGGCGGGTTTGCGGAGACTGCCGCATTGCCTACCGGCCCAGCATGGAGGAACTGGCCCACTTTGGTCTTAGCGCCTCCGCCGATGGCGAAGTGACCTTCTACAAGGCCAACACCCTCTCCGTCGAGGAGATCTCCGAGGCTCGGGCCAAAAACACCCTGTGCCCCACCTGCCAGGGCGGTGGCTACAAGGGTCGGGTCGGGGTGTACGAGGTGCTGCGCGTCACCGAGCGTATCCAGAAGCTAATTTCCGAGGGAGCCCCCACCGAGGTGATCAAGGAAGCCGCCGTGGAGGAGGGTATGCAGACCCTGCTGGCCTACAGCCTCTCCCTCGTGCGTCAGGGGTATACCACCCTAGACG
>CAZWNR010000436.1:0-4048 GCA_964635665.1 uncultured bacterium
GGTGGCCTCGTTGCCGGCGGTGCCGTTGTTGAAAGACCCGTTGCCCGTGGATATGCGCCAGCGCCAGGGGTTGGTGCCATTGGACAAAGCCATCGCCCAAATCCACTTCCCCGACGACGAGGAAAACCTCACCCAGGCACGTCGCCGTCTGGTATTTGATGAGTTTTTCTATCTGCAACTGGGCCTTTTGCGCCGTCGGCAGCAGCAGCGCCAGCAGCAAACCGCCATCACCCTGGCCCCTACCGGAGAGTTGATTGATCGCTTCTACGGCATCCTACCCTTTAAGTTAACCGACGCCCAACAGCGGGTGGTGAACGATATTTTGGCCGACTTGCAGCAGCCCATCCCCATGAATCGCCTGGTACAGGGGGATGTAGGTTCCGGCAAAACCGTGGTGGCGGTGGTGGCGATTTTGGCGGCGATTCAGGCGGGCTACCAGGCGGCGTTGATGGCCCCCACGGAAGTCCTCGCCGAGCAGCACTATCGCAAACTGGTGGACTGGTTCAACCAACTGCACCTGACGGTAGAACTGCTGACCGGATCGACCCGTGCTGCCAAACGCCGCAAAATCCTGGGCGAACTGGCCACCGGGGAACTGAACGTCCTGGTCGGCACCCATGCCCTGATCGAAGACCCAGTACAGTTCTGTAGTCTGGGCCTAGTCAGCATCGACGAACAGCACCGCTTTGGCGTGCAACAACGGGCGCGACTGATGCAGAAAGGAGCCAATCCTCACGTACTCACCCTCACCGCCACCCCCATCCCCCGCACCCTGTCGCTGACCCTGCATGGGGATTTGGACGTGAGCCAGATCGACGAACTGCCCCCCGGACGCAAGGCCATCCAAACCACCCTGCTCACCAACCAAGACCGCACCCACGCCTACGACCTAATGCGGCGGGAAATTGCCCAGGGTCGGCAGATCTATGTGGTGCTGCCCTTGGTGGAGGAGTCGGAAAAGCTCGACCTCAAATCCGCCGTGGACGAACACCAGCGCCTTGCTGAGGACATTTTCCCAGAGTTCACCGTCGGTCTGCTCCACGGCAAAATGTCCTCCGCCGAAAAGGACGCGGCCATCACCGCCTTCCGCAATCGAGAAACCCACATCCTCGTTTCCACTACCGTCGTGGAAGTGGGCGTAGACGTGCCCAATGCCTCAGTGATGCTGATCGAACACGCCGAGCGCTTTGGCCTGTCGCAACTGCACCAGCTCCGGGGACGGGTCGGTCGAGGGGCGGCGCAATCCTTCTGTTTATTGCTCAGCAGTAGCCGCAGCGAAAACGCTCTGCAACGGTTGCGGGTGCTAGAGCAATCCCAGGACGGCTTCTTTATTGCCGAAATGGATCTGCGCTTTCGGGGGCCTGGGGAAGTGCTGGGTACAAGGCAATCTGGTCTGCCTGATCTGGCTCTGGCAAGTTTGATCGAAGACCAGGATGTGTTGATGCTGGCCCGCGAAGCAGCGGAATCTCTATTAAATGAAGACTCGACCCTCTCCCGCTGGCCTCGGTTGGCCCAAGAACTGCAACGCCGCTACGACAAATTTATGGGTGGGGCAATTATGACCTAGGCCTGATTTCTGCAATGCCTAGGGCCGTAGCTCTCGCAAGATACCCAGGGCGGTTTTCTGGGCGGCAGTCCAGCTTAGGCGGTGCTGAAAGGTGTGCCAAGCGGAATGGGCCAGGGTTTGGTAGCGGGGATAGTCGGCCAGGTAGTCGGCGATGAAGTCTCCGTATTCAGCGGCAGCGGCACCGAAGGGGAAGGCGCACCCATTCACATCGGTTTGCAACACCGTGGGAATGCCCCCCACCGCCGAGGCCACAGCGGGCACCCCAGCGGCGTTGGCTTCGCTGATGGCTACCCCAAAGGTGTCGGCCTGGGTGGGCAGAATCAAAAAATGGGCTTCCCCCAGCAGGCGATCAAACTCGGCCTCGCCCTCGGCGGTGGCTCGATCCATAAACCCATAGACCTTCACATAGTTCGGCAATGGGCCTTCGTGCTGGGGCTGGCAACCCACCACCCAAAGCTCCGTGGGCAAACCCTGCTGGTTCAAATAGTCCGCGACGGCCAGGGCCAGGGGGCCACCCTTGCGCTCCCACTGCACCCCCACAAAGATCAGCCGACAGGGCAATGGCGGACGGGCCTGAATCAGCGCCGCCACCTCTGCCTGGGTGCGATCTACCGCTCGGCTGGCCCCCCTGGGGATAATCCGCAGCTTGTCGGGGGATACGTCATATAAACTCAGGGCCGACTGCACCGCCCATTCTGAGGTGAGAATCACTCGGTCGCAACGGTCGAGGGCGGCCTGTTCGGTGGCCTGGAGGTGGCGCTGGGTTTCGCGGCAGAGGTTAGTGAGGTAGGGGTAAAAGTCCACCAGGCTGCCCAGCAGGGCATCCGTCCACAGCACCGTGGGTAGGTCGGTGTTCACCTGGGCCAAAGGAATGGCGTTTTCTGGGCACAGCAGCAGATCCGCCCCCGACTGGGCCAGCTTGGCCTCCAGTTGCCGCCCGTAGGATCGAGATCGCCCTGGTTCTACGCCGCTGTAGTAGCTTTTCCCCAGCCGTCGATAGGCCATCCACTTCAGGCGCGTGACCGGGTTTTTGCGTAGCGTCATCGGCCCCAAAAAATCCAGTTCTACCCCCTCGGCCTGGAGCAATTCGGCAATTTTCTGCCCCGTGCCGTACAGCCCCAAATGGCGACGGGGCCAACTGGATCGATCTTGCACATCGTAGGTGGTTGCGTAGGCCACTTTCATCACGTTAGGCGTCCTATAGCGGATTTCACTTGAATGAGGTGCACTGTGAAGATCCCCCCAGCCCCCCTTATCAAGGGGGGTACTCAGGTGACTCGACGACAAATAGAACCTGGGGGGATCTGAAGATCCAAAATTTGTACCTCACTGAAACGAGAACCGTTATAAATCGGTTTGGGGCATGGCGATACCTTGATTTCTAGGGTTCCCGGATTGTCCGATCACCCATCACCGGATTGCCCACCCCGTTCGTGATACAACCATTACGTACCTCTCAACGATTTTCCTGGCACGGCAATGAACCCCATGGCGCTACGCATTGGCAACGGCTACGACATCCATCGCCTGGTGGAGGGGCGGCCCCTGATTTTGGGGGGTGTCACCCTGCCCCATTCCCACGGGTTGGATGGCCACAGCGACGCCGATGTGCTCACCCATGCGATTATGGATGCTCTGCTGGGGGCGCTGAGTTTGGGGGATATTGGCCTGTATTTTCCCCCCGGAGATCCCCAGTGGGCGGGGGCCGATAGCCTGAAGTTGCTGGCCCAGGTAAACGCCATGGTGCAGGAACGGGGCTGGACGGTGTGCAATGTGGACAGCGTGATTGTGGCGGAACAGCCGAAAATGAAGCCCCACATCGAGGCCATGCGTACCAAGCTGGCGGCGGTGTTGGGGATCGACCCCAGCCAGGTGGGGGTAAAAGCCACCACCAACGAAGGCCTCGGCCCCGTGGGTCGCCAGGAAGGCATTGCCGTCCATGCGGTCGCCCTGTTGACCCAGGCCCAATAGTCCCGACCTCACTCCCCTGACCTCACTCCCCTGACTCGATCCTTACCCTCTGGTGACCGCATGGGCATACAGCCATTTATTGACGTGATATTAGGCGGGTTTGCGGCCCTGTTCCCGGTGGTGGATCCCGTGGGTGGGGTGCCCGTTTTTCTGATGCTCACCACTGGGGCACCCGAGGCTCTGCGCCACCGCTACGCCTTCACCATTGCCCGCAATGTGGTGGTGCTGCTGGTTGGGGCGTTGCTGATTGGCGGCAGTCTGCTCGATTTCTTTGGGGTATCCCTGGCGGTGGTGCGCATTGCCGGGGGCATGGTGGTGTTCCACGCCGCCTGGAAGGCGATGAACTCCGACCCCAAGCTCAACGAGGTAGACAACCAAGACGTAGCCCAACGCCTCGACCAGCACCGCGATATTTCCTTCATGCCCATGACCATTCCCCTGCTGGCGGGGCCGGGGGCCCTGGCCCGCCAACTGGTCCCCGAGGCCTGGCTGGAGCAGCCCGTGCAGAGC
>CAZWNR010000437.1:0-4042 GCA_964635665.1 uncultured bacterium
CCCCCTCGCCCCAAGGGAGAGGGGGACTGAGGGGGTGAGGGCCATTCCACTGCACCGGAAGTTCTCGACCCAAGCTATCCACCGCTTGCCAGTGTTGATGATCCGCCCATTCCTCCAGCAAGGGAATCTCGACCACCTCATCCCGCGCCCAGTTGAGGGGGTTAAAAAGCAGTACGGGAATCGCTCGATCATCGGGGGAGGTGGGTAGAGGAATGAATTGGGCAACGGCTTCCAACGCATTCGCTAAAATCCGCTGCCCTGTTTCCAAAGCAGCCTGCCAGGTGGCGTTAGCATCGGCAAACACTTCGGGAATGGAAGATCCCGGCAGAATATCGTGAAATTGGTTGAAAAGCACCTGTTTCCAGGCATTTTCCAGTTCGGTCTTGGGGTAGGAAAATTTTGTCAGGATATGTGCAATGGTGCTCCACAGTTCCGCCTGAAAGAGGGTGTCTTCGCAGCGGCGGTTGTATTGCTTTTGGTCGCCGTGGGTGGTGTAGCAGCCTCGATGCAGTTCTAGGTAAAGCTCGTCGTTCCAGATTGGGAGAGATTGGGGCGGTGGATTGGGGCGCACAGCGGTGCGCCCGTACGAGGAATCTGCGGTTGAGCAAAGATGATCTAGCAGCGGCTGGGCGTGGCCGAAGGTGAGGCTGGGGAAGAGGGGGGAGTTGGCCCAGCGGCGGGTTTTGAGTAGCATATCGCGGGTGGGGCCGCCGCCATGATCGCCCACGCCAGGAAGCCAGAGGCAGGCTTGGAATCCGGTGTTGGCCTCCCATTGGGCGGCGTATTGGGCGATTTCTGGGGCTTCAATGTCGGTGCCGATGGGGGGCAGGGTAACGGCGGTGATGGGGGTGCCGTCTAGCCCTTGCCAAGTGCATAGGTCGTGGGGGAAGGGGGTGCTGTCGTTCCAGCGCAGTTTTTGGGTGGCGAAGTAGCGCACGCCACCTTGGGTGAGCAGTTGGGGCAACTGCCAGCTAAAGCCGAAGGTGTCTGGTAGCCAAGCCAGGGCACTCACTGCCCCAAATTTCTCGGCACAGTAGCGCTGGCCGTAGAGAATTTGCCGCACCAGGGCCTCTCCACCGGGCAGGTTCAAATCTGGCTCTACCCACAGACCCGCATCGATGGCCCAGCGTCCGGCCTGCACTTGATTCTGAATCTCGGCAAACAGGTCGGAACGATGCTCCTCAATCCATGCCAACAGGGCCGGGGTGGAATGGGTGAAGGTGAGTTCGGGAAACTCGTCTTGTAAGGCCAGGACAGACTCAAAGGTGCGCTGGGCGGCCTCCCAGGTTTCGGCCACGGGCCACAGCCAAGCGAGATCCAGGTGGGCGTGCCCCACACAATGTACCGTGCGCTGCTTCAGCCAGGGGGTGAACTGGCTCAGGATGTCCCGCATTTGGTTGAGGGACTGGTGAAACTGGGGTGCATCACCGACTCGCTCCCAGGCAATTTGGGTCAGAGCATCTTCCAGAATTCCCAGGTTTTCCGGCGCAAACTGCCGCAGATAGGTTTCTAGCACCGCCAGTTCGTCGGCCACAAAGGCGGGTTCTGGGTTGGCCTCATCCTGGGATTCAAACACCAACTCCGACTTCACCAGGGCTCCCTCATCGTGGCCAGGGCTAACCAGTTTCAGGGTTACTTCCACCGATTCACCGGGGGTTACCGCCGCAGACAGATCTACCCTCGTCCAGCAGTCAAAAATATCCCCCGTATGAACTAACTGGCCATTGACATAGATCTCCGCCAACTCCGCCCACCAGCGCAGCGCCAGCTTGGCCGCCAGCCCCGCCAGCGGATAGCCGCCCAAGTCCTTCGGCCAAGTAAAGCGTTGATGCAACCACAGCACCTGCCGCCCCCGTTCCCACGCAACGTGCCCCCGCCCATTGACCTCTACCGTCGGCGACTCTTCTCCCCCCTCTCCTCCCTGGGAGAGGGGCTGGGGGTGAGGGTCAGGGGTTTGGTGGGCAGTGCCCACCCTACTTATGTGCCAGTTCGCTTGGACATCCTGTTGACTGAGGCCACGGAGCTTCTCTAGGGCGCTGACAATTTGGGGCGAGATGGCCGCAGGATTAGTGGCAGGGGGCATGGCTCCGGTATGATCAGGGCAGTCTTCAGTGTACGCAGAGTCGGCAGTGTTATGGCCTCTTCGTCGCGCTCGTTTCAAAGCCAGACCGTTTCCCGTTTGTTGGCCGGGTACCGACAGATGGCCCACGGTGCCGAGCGTCTGCTGCGCCAGGGAAAAACGGCCCTGTTGTGGGGCGTTCAGGTGATTGCGTTCCCTCTGTATGTGGCGTTTCAAGGGGTGCGTTCTGCGGCCCGTACTCTGGAAGCGACAAAGCCTTGGCGGCAGGTGATGGCCTTGCTGACTGGGGAGAAACCTCAGCCTCCACGACTCACCGCCGATTCTCCCATTCGGGCCTTGCTCTCCATCACCCAGCCCCTAGCAGTGCGTCAGGCAGGATATTTACGCCAGGTGGATCGCCATGGGGAACTGCTGCGCCAGTCCCGTGCTGAGAGTGTGATGGTCAACGGCCAATGGCAACTGGTGCCGTTGCAGACGCCCGTATGCGGGGTAGCGTCGGATTTGGCGTCTCGGCAGCTGGTTCTGGTGACGACGAATAACCTGATTTTCAATGGCCTCACCGACCTACAACAGGAACAACTTCAGCGGGCCATTACCCTGCTAATGGCGGAATATGCGGGCTGGTGTCGGCGGCAGTGGCACCAACGGCAACTGCAATCCCCTGGGTTGTCCTTGCCCCAGGCCGAGGAAAATCAGTGGCTTCCGGTGCGCTGGTTTAACCAAGCCCTAGCCTGGATGCAGGTCAGTCCTCTGGCCCAGGTAACCAACCTGTTTGGCGAGGCTGAGGCTGTTTTGCAATTAGACCCACCGTCGGGGAATGGTGGAACGGCGGGTTGGTGGAATCGGTCGCTGGCGGGGGCATCGTGGGCGGGAGCATGGCAATCTGCACGGCTAGAGGCCTCGGCTTCAGGCTCGGCTTCCGGTCATCACTCAGCCTTGGCGGTCAATTCCTACACCGCTATTCCGGTGCCCTACGGGGTTTCGGCCTGGAATCCGTCGAGGGAGAGCCATCGTTTCGGTCAGCCTGAGGGGGAGGCCTTAGTGGTGGCCGGATCGTCCTCCGTAGCCACCCAGTCCTGGACTACCCGTGGAGTCGTCACCTATATTGCCGCAGATGGCACCGTGGTGATGGCAGACTCGGCTGGGGCCACCGACCTAGCTCCCACCGCTGCTTGGGATGAGGGGGATAGCCACCAATTTGCAACTGGCTGGGGCAGAACCGTGGGTGGCCGCATGGATTTTAGGGGCTTGCCCGGAAACGACGCCATCGAGGCCCAAGTCGCCCTTGTGAACTATGTGGATCATCCCCTGGTGGTGGTGCTGCGCTGGCTCGATGCCCTGCTCCACCAGGCGGAAATCTGGCTGCAACGGGTATGGCGCTGGCTATGGGGGCAGGCCTAGGGCACGGTTTGCACTTTTGGGCCTGGCTTTGGGCGGGTGAAGATTTGGCGTATGATAGACCCAAGTTACGTTCTGTATATGCCCTAGGGCTGTGGCAGAACGGTTAAAAGGCCCATTAGGGGTGACCTGGGGCTGTTCTAGCTGGCTGTTTGGAGACTTAAAATCATGCTGACTCTAAAAATTGTGGTTTACCTGGTCGTTACCTTCTTTGTGGCATTGTTTGTGTTTGGCTTCCTCAGTGGCGACCCCTCCCGCAACCCCGGTCGTCAAGATCTTGAGTAGTCTGTCCAACGAAGCTTCTCAACTTGAAGGGATGTCCCCGGTAGATTGGGGCATTTGCCTACCCATGAAGTTTGGTTGGAGCCGCAGGGAACTCTGCCGCAAACTAAGCGATCTCATGGTTCTAAGCCCGCTTGTCGGGCTTTGTTTTTGCTGTGGTTAACCTGAGCCCATGCCCCTACCGCTCCTCTTGACGGATCTGCCTCCTGCCATCGTGCATCCGGCCATGGTGCATCCAGCGCTACCAGGGGCGCATCCGGCCCTCCAGTCTTCCCCAGCGCC
>CAZWNR010000438.1:0-3972 GCA_964635665.1 uncultured bacterium
AGCCAGCAGGAAGACCTGCAAGACCTGATAAAGCGTCGGGAGGCGGAGGTGATTGGCCTGATGCTGGGCAATCGTTATCGCATTACCCGGCTGCTGGGCTCGGGGGGCTTTGGCGAAACCTATGTGGCCCAAGATACCCAGCGACCTGGGTCTCCCATCTGCGTGGTCAAGCAGCTGCGCATCGTCAGCGATGACCCCAAGGCCCATCAGCTGGGGCAACGGTTCTTCCTGGCCGAGGCAGAAACCCTAGAACGCCTTGGCCACCACGACCAAATTCCTCGACTACTGGCCTACTTTGAGGCCCACAACGCCTTTTATCTGGTGGAGGAAATGATCGAGGGGCGCTTGCTGCGGGAGGAACTAGCCTCGCGCCAGCCCCAATCTCCGATCTACGCCCTGCACCTGCTGAAGGATCTGCTGCCGGTTATTGGGTTTGTCCATAGCCAGGGCGTCATTCACCGAGACATCAAACCCTCCAATATTATTCGCCGCTATCGGGATCGTCGGCTGGTGCTGATTGATTTTGGGGCCGTCAAATCTATCTCAAACCCCCTTGCCGATGCCGATGCACCCCTCACCTCCACCGTGGGGGTGGGCACCCATGGCTACATGCCCAGCGAACAGGCCGCCGGGATACCCAAGTTTGCCAGCGATCTCTATGCCCTCGGCATCACCGCCATCGAGGCCCTAACGGGCCTACCCGCCTACGCCCTGAAACGGGATCCTAAGGGTGAAATCATTTGGCGCTACGCCGCCCCAGACACCCCCGACCCCCTAGCGGATCTGCTGTCTCGTCTGGTGCGGTACAACTTCACCGACCGTTACCCCTCCGCTTGGACCGCGTTGAAGGATCTAGAGGTGGTGGAACAGGATCTGCAATCAACCTACAGCGACCACCCCCTCGATACGGACTCAATCCTCTGGCCTAATCCCATCCCGCTCTTTGATCTCGATGCCGAGAGGGATCCAGATCGAACGGAGGATCCCGACCTCGCCGAGGAAGGTACCCGCCTTTTACCCCAAGACTGGGGACATAACAACGAGGCTGAGTCTGAATTTCCTACGCTGTAGGAGGGGGCGGCAAGACTTGGCGTCCTATTCAGGCCCCAGGGTCGATCCCCCTCTAGCCCCCTTTAAAAAGGAGGGCCCTGGATTTAAGGGGGACTATGGATTCAATGCCTCCTTTTACAAAGGCTTGCGGCGACTGGACTAGGGAACAACGCGGCGATCCGGCAGCACCCACAACAGGATCGGACAGATCACCAAGGTCATGAGGGTGATGATGGCGATCATTTGTAAGCCCGTCATCAAAGCGGTTGTCATGGTCGTGACCTCCTAGGGAGGAAAGGGTAAGGAAAGCAAGGCTCTGCGTCTCTGAGGGCTTCACACTGATATGTTTTGCGCATATGTGTAGAATGCCCAAAAAGCTGTATCCATATCTACAGTTTAACGAAAAGAAACGGGGCAATGGTCTAGGTCAGGACTGAGAAGGGAGCAGGGGCGCGAATTTAGGAAACCGACTTGTTTATCTGCGATTTGATCGCTAAAGTTGGGGTGACAACGGGGATGCTTAGCCATGGCACAGACGGTTTACTCCACGCCCCCGCCCACCGCTACTGAGGGGCAAGTCGATGTGGAACTTCGACGGGTGGTCAAACTTTTTAACGATGAGCCAGCGGTTCGGGGGGTGGATCTGCGGGTTCGCCAGGGCGAGTTTTTTAGTTTGTTGGGGCCATCGGGCTGTGGAAAAACCACCACGTTGCGGCTCATTGCGGGCTTTGAATCCCCCACGGCGGGGGAGGTGTTGATCCAGGGGGTCAACATGGGGCGCATCCCAGCCCATCGGCGTCCGGTGAACACGGTGTTTCAGAGCTATGCCCTGTTCGACCACATGACCGTGCGCGACAACATTGCCTTTGGCCTCAAAATCAAGCGACTACCGGCCCACCAAGTGCGAGAGCGCGTCCTGGAAGCGCTGCGGCTGGTACGCATGGAGCCCTTTGCCGACCGTCTGCCCAACCAGCTTTCTGGGGGGCAAAAACAGCGGGTGGCCCTAGCGCGGGCCTTGGTCAATCGTCCGGCGGTGATGCTGCTCGACGAACCCCTCGGAGCCCTAGACCTCAAGCTGCGGAAACAAATGCAGGTGGAGTTGGCCACCCTGCACCGGCAGTTGGGCATCACCTTTATTATGGTCACCCACGACCAAGAGGAGGCCCTTTCCCTATCGGATCGGATCGCGGTGATGAATGCAGGTCAAATCGACCAAATTGGCACCCCTAGCGACATCTACGACCGCCCTACCACCCCCTTTGTGGCGGATTTCATTGGCGATACCAACCTGCTAACCGGGCACCTAGAAGGGGGAGACCGCACCATCGTTCAAATGGTGACCCCCACGGGCCTGACGGTAAACGTGCAGCGTCCTCCGGACATGCCTCCTAACGCGGCCCCCCAGCCCGTGGTAATCAGCGTTCGCCCAGAAAAAATCCGCCTCAGCCTGGAGTATCCCACCGCCGATAACTGTTACCACGGTCAGGTCAGCCATATGATGTACCTCGGTACCCATGTTCACTGCGGGGTGCGGCTAGCATCGGGGGAAACCCTAACGGTGCTCCAGGCCAATCGCGGTAACGGTATGTTGGCCATGGACACTCCGGTCTATGTCTATTGGGCGGCCTCCGATGCTCGCCTCCTGGCTTCGGATGCGGCACCATCGTTATCCCTGAAACAGGAGCTAGACCCTTGAGGGGGCGGGTTGCCGTTGCCTTGATCCCACCTGTCTTCTCTGCCCGCTATCACGACAAGGAGAATGCTGTGTCTCATAAGCCCCCGCCCCACCGCCACGCTTTACCAGCCTGGAGTCGTCGTCGCTTTTTGCAAGGATCAGCAGCGATGGTGGCGGGAGTCTCCCTGTCGAACTGCCGACAAAATTTCACCGGGTCAGGGGCGGGCGGCGGCGATCCCAATACGCTCCATATCTACACCTGGGCCAACTATGTGGATGATGCCCTGATGGAGGCCTTTACCGAGCGCACCGGCATTCGGGTGGTGGTGGATATCTTCGACTCCAACGAGAGTATGCTCACCAAAATGCAGGCGGGGGGCGGCGGAGCCTACAGTATTCTCTATCCCTCTGACTATGTGGTTTCGGAAATGGTGGAGGCAGGGCTGTTGTCCACCCTCGACCAAGGGCGGCTGGTGGGGCTGGGCAACCTCAAGGCCCAGTGGCAAAATCCCGCCTATGACCCTGGCAATGCCCACAGCATTCCCTTCAACTGGGGCACCACGGGCCTGCTTTACAACCGCGAGGTTACCCCTGGCATCCCCACCGACTGGGCCTTTCTGTGGGACAACAAGGAGGCTTTGTCCCGCCGGATCACTATGCTCGACGACATGCGCGAGACCCTGGGGGTGGCCCTCAAGACGTTGGGCTATTCCTACAATGCCACCGACCCCGCCCAGATTGAGGCGGCCTACAGCAAACTACGGGAGCTTCAGCCCCACATTGCCGCCTTTAAAACCACGGGCTTTGAGAACGAAATTCTGGCGGGCGATCTCTCGGTAGTAATGGCTTACTCCAGCGATGCCATTGCCCTTACCCTAGAGGATGATCGCCTCGATTACGTGATTCCCACCAGCGGCACCTCCCTGTGGACGGATACCCTGGCGAGTCCCAGTTCGGCCCCCAATGTGGACACCGCCTACCAGTGGATCAACTTCGTCCTAGAACCGGAGATAGCCAAGGCCGCTGTGGAACGACTGTTGTTTGCCACCGCCAACCAAGCCGCCTTTGACCAGTTGCCTGAAACCATCCGCAACAATCCCCACCTCTACCCACCGGAGTCGGTGCTGGCCCAAAGCGAGGGGATTCAAAGCATTGACACCGCCAGCAACGATCTCTTTGATCGCTTCTGGACGGAAATTACCAGCGCCTAGACCGCCGCCATCCTAGGTCGCCCTCCTACAGTCCCG
>CAZWNR010000439.1:0-3937 GCA_964635665.1 uncultured bacterium
CCAAATTTACAAGACCTGCTGACGGCGGCGATGGAGCAAATGGTCGTCGTGGACATCCAGGGAAGCACCCTGGCCTCGGTGCTGCTGACGGTGGATCGCTATATTCCAGGCTTGTCGGGGGTGGCGGAACGGCTGATTTCCCTGGCCGATGTGGATGCCCTGCTGTTTGGCACGCACTATCCCGGCAAGGAACTTGGCCCCGATGGGGAAACGCCGTTACGCAAGCTGCTGTTGATTGGCCGTGCCCAGGGGCGGGTGAGTCTTAAACACGATTTGAAACAGGATCAGGGCCATGACCAGGGGCAGGGCATCGGTCAAGTAATCGGTCAAGGATCAGGACAGGCCCTAGGTCAGGTACTCGGTCAGGTACTTGGTCAGGGCATCGATTGGGGGACGCTGTTTAAACCAATTGGCGGCGGCGGGCACCCCACGGCGGCTTCGGCCACGCTAACCACGGATGCGCCGGGAAAGGTGATGGAAACGGTGCTGGGGCAGGCCCGATTGCAGTTTCCTAAGTCGCCCACCGCCCGCGATTTGATGTCCTCTCCGGTGCGTACCATTCGCCCTGAAACCACCATTGGCGAGGCTCAGCGGATTTTGCTGCGCTACGGCCATTCTGGTCTGTCGGTGGTGGATGCAGCGGATGCCCTGGTGGGGGTGATTTCGCGGCGGGATTTGGACATTGCCCTTCACCACGGCTTTAGCCATGCCCCAGTGAAGGGCTACATGGCCACCAACCTCAAAACCATCACCCCAGAAACCTCCCTCAACGAGATTGAGGAATTGATGGTGACCTACGACATTGGCCGACTGCCCGTGTTGCAGGATAGGGCGCTGGTGGGCATCGTCACCCGCACCGATTTGCTGCGTCATCTGCATCAAGTCCAGCGATTAAACGGATCGACCCGCCCTACCCCCGGCCAGCCACAACTGCCCCCAGTGCCGCCGCTGACAGAAGTTTTGGCTCAACGCCTGAAACCAAGTCTGTGGACAATCCTCTCCCAGATCGCCGCTGCGGCCCAGGAGCGGGGCTGGCATCTCTATTTAGTCGGTGGTGCGGTGCGGGATTTACTGATTCAGCGGGATACAGATCCGGCGACCGAAGGGGTGAGCCTGCCCGATTTGGATTTGGTGGTGGATGGGTTTTATCAAACCGCCCAGGTGGGGGCTGGCATGGTGCTGGCAGAACACATCAAAACCCAGTTCCCGGAGGTGGATATTCAGGTGCATGGTCGGTTTCAGACTGCTTCCTTAGTGTGGCGACGCGAGTTGGATCATCCCCTGGCGGGGCTGATGATCGACATTGCCACCGCCCGCACCGAGTTTTACCCCTACCCTGCCGCCAATCCAGAGGTAGAGGCCAGTTCCATTCAGCAAGACCTCTATCGCCGCGATTTCACCATCAATGCCATGGCCCTGCGGCTGACGAACCCCGGCCAAGGGCTGCTGCTAGATTATTTTGGTGGACTGATTGACCTGCACAATCGCCAGGTGAGGGTGCTGCATCCCAATAGTTTTATCGAAGACCCCACCCGCATTTACCGAGCCGTGCGGTTTGCGGTGCGCCTAGGCTTCAGCCTGGATAGCCAAACCGAGGGCTATATTCACCACGCCATCGATAGCGGCGTCTATACCCAGATGCAGCGCCAGGTGAAACGGGTACCCGCCCTGCAAGTGCGCCTCAAAAATGAATTGAAATATATTCTGGAGGCCCCCTACTGGCAGAGTGCCTTGAGCTTGCTGGATCATCTACGGGCGCTGCGCTGTATTCATAGCGATCTAGCCATGACGCCGCCCCTGTGGCACCAGTTGCGGCGGGTCAGCCGCTGGTTGGATCGGTTTGCCTGGACAGAACGCTGTAGCCCCTGGCAACTGCGCCTGGAGGTACTGCTGGCAACCCTGCCCCCCGGTCAGCGCCGAGACATCGCCGCCGCCCTACAACTGACGGAGACCAGCATTCAGCGCCTCGCCCACCTCAATGATCTGGAAACACAGTGGTTGGACACCATCACGCCACCCCTACGCCCCAGCCAGCGGTATAACATCTTTGCCCCGGTGGATCTTGCTACGTTGCTATTAGTGAGCGCTCGCCATCCGCGCACTCTTGGCCCGGTGATTTGGCGCTACCTCACCCAAGATCGCACGGTGGAGCCTTTGGTCAAGGGCGACACTCTAAAGGCGTTGGGCTACAAACCTGGTCGGCAGTTTCGGCCCATGCTGGATGCCCTGCTAGCGGCCCAGTTAGACGGAGACATTGCCACTCTAGAGGATGCTCGGCAATTCCTCGGCCAACATTATCCACTGTCTTTCTCCTCACCCCAGAAGGGCCTAGGACAAGCTAAAGTAGCAAAGACTTGACCTAACTCCGTCACTTGGGGATATTTCCTCGAACCAGCCCTATGACCCTAGCCCTTGGTACATCTCTCCAGCATGGCACCTATGTGATCGATGCCCTCAGCGGCGAGGACAGCATTGGGCCGCTTTACCTGGCCACCCATGTACCGAGTGGTCAGTGGGTGGTGGTACGGGTGCTGGGCAGTCGCCACCCAGAGTCGCTGCCGAATCCGGCCCAGCGAGAGGATTTCTATCACTCCCTAGACGCCCTCAATCAGCTTGATCAGGCGTTTATTCCCAAAAACCTGAAGGGCTTTGAGGAAGAAAAGGTCTGCTACCAAACCTTTTCCCTACTGCAAGGATCATCCCTTAGCCAAAGCGTAACGCCGCAAAATCCACGCCCCCTCGCCCCTAGCCTAACCCTCATCCAAACCCTGGCGGAGGCGCTCCAAACCCTACGGCCCCTTGGCTGGGCTAGCCTGCGAATTACCCCCGATCAAGTATGGCAAGGCCCAGGGGGATCCATCACCCTCACCGGATTTGACTTTCCATCGTCCCATTCAAATCCCGCCGTTGATGAGGCAGAGGTGGTGCGGGGGTTGACCAAGCTTCTCTATTTTCTGTTAACGGGCCAGCGGGCGGCCCAAGCGCCCCTCGCCGTTGACCTCCGCTATCGGCGGCCCGAACTGCCCTCTAGCCTAGATGCCCTGTTTCAATGGGAGCAAGCCACCCCGGCCCACCCCCCCAGTCTCGACCAGTGGTTGGCGCTGTTACCCCAGCCTTCTAGCCTTCCGGTCGAAACCAGGGGCCATCATCAGGTTTCGGAGTCAACCCGCCCATCCTCTACGGTCGCAGTCCCCAGCCATGCCATGCGATCAGGGGGAACCACGGCGGTAGCAACTAGGGTGGCGGTGGCTACGGCGGATCGATCTGCCCAGCCCTCTACCTTGGTCATCCCGGCCCCAGCCAGTCCACCCCAGGCACGACAGCGAGGGCCTAGAATGACCTGGGCTCTTTTGGCCACGGGTTTGGTGTTTGGGGCAGGAGGAATTGTCTTCGGTCTCCAGGCACGCCTCCACCCCGCCAGCCCCGCCGCCCAAACCCGATTTAACCCTAACCAGGCCTTTCCCCCACTACCCGACTGGAATAGCCCCAGCCCAGGATTTGGTAATCCCACGGTCGAGGGAGGCCGCCGTTCCCGGCCTAGTGAACGTTTCAACGACGTTCTGACGTCCCCCGAGACTCCCCAACCTAGTCCCCAGCAGGCCGACGATAGGATTGTTCCACCCACCCCCACACCAGATCCCGCCCTAGGGACTCAGGATCCCCCCTTAGCCCCCAACCTCGGTTCTCCATCTGTGGGCGGAGATAGGGAGAGGTTCAACAATGATGCCATCCCCGATAGCCTAACCAGTCCGGCGCCAACGGTCGATTTAGATCTACCCGTTGTTCCCCAAGAGGCCGATCCAGCCCCAATGCCTGCCCCGGTTCAGAATAATCCAGATCCAGCCCCCGCACCGCCTTCAGCCCCTGCCCCAGTGGCTCCCCCTGTCCCAGATGCCGCCGCCCCGCCGCCCCCACTAGCCCCTGCCCCCGCCCCACC
>CAZWNR010000440.1:0-3927 GCA_964635665.1 uncultured bacterium
GGGGGCGAGGAAATGGCGGGGCTGGTGGCCGCTGGGATTGCGGTGGAGGTGGTGCCAGGGATTACTGCTGGGGTCGCGGTGCCCGCCTATGCCGGGATTCCCGTCACCCATCGAGAACAGAGTTCTGCGGTGGCCTTTGTGACGGGGCATGAGTCGGCGGGGAAATATCGTCCCCAGGTAAATTGGCGCGCCCTAGCCCAGGGAGTAGAAACCATCGTTGTCTATATGGGCATTCGCAACCTAGACGCCATCACCGCTGAACTGCTGGCCGCCGATCTCAGCCCTGAAACCCCGGTTGCCCTAATTCGCTGGGGCACTCACCCCCAGCAGGAAACCCTGTTGGGCACCCTGGGCACCATCGTCGCCCAGGTGGCGGCTACGGGCTTCGAGGCCCCGGCCATTGCGGTGATTGGCCAGGTGGTGCAGTGGCAGGCTCAGTTTCAGCACTGCCGACCTACCCCCCTAGGGTGGGATTAGCCGGGGTTGCCGTCCATGGGTCGCACCTATAAAGTTACGGGGATTAACCTCAAGGCCATGCCCCTGGGGGAAGCGGATCGCATCCTCACCATCCTGACGCCCGATCTGGGTCTGGTACGGGCGGTGGCACCGGGATCCCGCAAGCACCAGTCGCGGCTGGGGGGACGCAGCGATTTATTTGTGATCAACGAGTGGCTGGTGGCCAAGGGCAAGCGCCTGGATAAGGTGGTACAGGCGGAAACGGTGCGCACCTTCCCCAAACTCAGCCAAGACCTAGGACGACTGACGGCCAGCCAATACCTGGCGGAAATCGTCCTGTTCATGGCCCTCAACGACGGTTCCCAGGCGGAACTGTACCACCTGTTTGTGGAGCACCTAGAGCGGATTGAAACCAGCCCCCCCAGTGCTCTGCTGGCTGCCCTCACCCACGGGCTGTATCACCTGCTGGCCCTGGCCGGGGTGGCCCCAGAGGTGCGTTGCTGCTGCCTCAGCCGGGAGGCCATTGTGCCCAACCTGATGGATGATCGGTGGTCGGTGGCCTTTAGCGCCGATGCCGGGGGCCTGGTACAGTGGTCGGCCCTTGCCCAGGCTCCAACTCCTGGGCGGGTGTGGCAGCGGTCGCGGCCTCAGCTAGAGGGCACAGCGGCGGATCAGGCTATGCCATCCCTGCGGGAGACCACGGCCTCCTACTATCCTCGCCCCTCAGTTCCTCAGTCCCTCAACGCCATCGATGTGGTGCTGCTTCAGCAATTGAGCAAGCCGGAGATTATCACCACCCTGCCGGTTCTGCCCGATACGCTCTCTGTGGCGACCCCTTCCGCTCAGCAGGTGGCCTGGGCCAGGATTGAGCGCCTGCTACGGCACTATGCCCAAGACTACTTCGAGCGACCCATCCGTTCGGCGGCTTTGATTGATGTTTGCTTTGCTACTGTTTAAACTAAGCAGAGTCTTAACTGTGCTAGTTCTAGCATTGCCAATCCCAGCCTGACGTAGCCCGTCGCTGCGCCACACCATGGTGCCAACAAGCGGGTGTCGGGATTGAGGCCATCGCAGGGGCCAAATAATCCATCCAGGGCCGGTGGTTGATTTCTGGGCCGTAACGTCAGTTCCTTGGTCTTCCCATGCTTCGTGAGTTCGATACCGATTTCCCAGACCAGGCCACCCCGGCGGCTAATGACCGCCCTGGCCATAGCGAAACCACCCATCCAGATCATCAAACCCCTTCAGACTCGATACCGCCGTCGTCCAACCCCGCGTTTGCGACCCTTGCATCCCAGCCCCCCGTCACCGTTCCCGGCCCGATTCCCGATTCCGGTCTTACCTTGGTGGACGAACCCCACGGCCCTGGGTTTGGGCGGGTGCTCCAAAATCGTAATTTTCTCACCCTCTGGCTGGGGCAGCTCTTTTCCCAACTGGCCGATAAAGTCTACTTGGTGCTGATGATTGCCATCATCTCGGCCCAGTTTGACACCCCAGGCCAAAGCATCAGCGGCTGGGTATCGGCGGTGATGGTTGCCTTTACCGTTCCAGCGGTGCTGTTTGGGGCGGCGGCGGGGGTGTTTGTGGATCGCTGGCGTAAGCAGCCCGTGTTAGTGCTGTCGAACCTGTTGCGGGGGGGCTTGGTGTTGCTGCTGCCCCTAGGGCTGTGGCTGGCGGCGGATGGGGGAATGTTGGCCGGTTGGCCCCTGGCCTTTTGGTTCTTGCTCACGATTACCTTTGTGATTTCCACCCTCACCCAGTTTTTTGCCCCAGCGGAACAGGCGATCATTCCTGTGATTGTGCCGGAGGCAGATCTGCTGCCCGCCAACTCCCTCTACACCACCACCATGACCGCTTCAGTGATTGTGGGATTTGCGGTGGGAGAGCCCCTACTGGCCCTCGCAGACCAGCTGATGACTACCCTGGGCATCACCGACAATGGCCCAGCGGTGCTGGTGGGCGTGAGTTATCTGCTGGCGGGGCTGTGCTTGGCGGCCATTCGGCCCGGTGCGGAGACCCTGTCGGCGGGGCGCGACTGGTCGCAGTTTTGGATCGACATTCGGGATGGGCTGCGCTACCTCAAGCACCAAGCCCAGGTGCGGGTGGCCATTTTGCAGTTGGTGCTGCTGTCCTGTGTGTTCGCCTCCCTGGCGGTGCTGGCGGTGCGCTTGGCTGAACTGATTCCGGCGATTAAGGCGTCGCAGTTTGGGTTTTTGCTGGCCGCTGGTGGGGCGGGGCTGGCCCTGGGGGCGATTCTGGTAGGGCACTATGGTCAGCGGTTTCCCCGCCGTTTTCTTAGCCTGTGGGGTACCCTGGGCATGGCCCTCAGCCTAATTTTGCTGGCCTGGACGACGCAACAACTGTGGCTTTCCATTGGGTTGCTGACGGTGCTGGGGTTCTCTGGGGCGCTGGTAGGCATCCCGATGCAAACACTAATTCAAGAAACCACCCCAGAGGACATGCGGGGTAAGGTGTTTGGGCTGCAAAATAATCTGGTCAACATCGCCCTCACCCTGCCCCTGGCCCTCACTAGCCTGGTGGAAACGGCCCTGGGTTTACCCACCGTTTTTGTGGCTCTGGGGGCAGTGGTTGGTCTGGGTGGGGTGGCAACCTGGTATATTGCCGATACAGCATTGAGGTAAACTCCGGTTGCCCGTCGTGTGCCCCCTCCTGGCTGTCGGGATTGGATGGCTCTGTCCTTTCCCACCTGGCCCCTTTCCGTCATCCTATCCCCCGAACTGTGAATGCATATTGCGTGGCTTGGCAAGAAATCCCCCTTCTGCGGCAACGTCACCTACAGTCGAGAGATTACCAATGCTCTCCTAGAGCGTGGCTACCGCGTCACGTTTTTGCACTTTGCCCAACCCCACGAGGCGGAGGAAGAGGCCCATCCTGACGCCGATGAGGTGCCGATCCCCTTTTTGTTTAAGTCGCAGATTCTCACCATTCCCTCCCTGAGGTCTCGCAAGCTACTGACCAACGCCCTACGGCAGCTTAAACCTGATATTGTCCATGCCTCGCTCACCCTCTCCCCCCTAGATTTTCGGTTGCCGGAAATCTGCGCGGAGCTGGGCCTACCCCTGGTGGCTACCTTTCACCCCGCCTTCGACCGCAAGGTGCGCAGCATCACCTCCGGCACCCAACATCTTACCTACCAGCTCTATGCCCCTTGTTTGGCCAACTATGACCGGGTGATCGTGTTCTCCGATCTCCAGCGCGACCTGTTGAACAAATTGGGGGTGCCCGATGATCACCTGGAGGTGATTCCCAACGGGGTGGATACCCAGCGCTATACCCCCGGCCCCTCCTCAGCGAAGGCGGAGTTGGGGGCGGAACGGCTGTTTGTCTACCAAGGTCGCCTGTCCCCAGAGAAAAACGTAGAATCGTTGCTGAAGGGCTGGCGACTGGCGGACATGGGGCCAACCTGCAAGCTAGTGATTATGGGCAGCGGGCCGCTCGAGTCCTCCCTCA
>CAZWNR010000441.1:0-3920 GCA_964635665.1 uncultured bacterium
CCTGCGGGTGCCCACCCCCAACGTATCTGTGGTTGACCTCGTGGTACAGGTAGAAAAACCCGCCATTGCCGAGCAGGTGAACCAAGTGCTGAAGGAAGCCGCCGAAGGCCCCATGAAGGGCATTCTGGCCTACAGCGACCTGCCCCTAGTCTCCATCGACTACCGCAAGACCGATGAGTCCTCCATCGTCGATTCCAGCCTCACCATGGTGATGGGCGGCGACATGGTGAAGGTCGTCGCTTGGTACGACAACGAGTGGGGCTACAGCCAGCGCGTGGTAGACCTAGCCGAACTAGTCGCCTCCAAGTGGCAGTAGGCTAAGCTTCTAGCTTAATTAAGCTCCATAGCAAAAGCGGGTCGCAGGTGGATTACCTCGGCCCGTTTTTCGTAATTAGTGATGTATTTCCAGCGGTGAGGCAAGATCTATCGGCTGGCTGACTACCCTGGATTAACCTCGGTTCGGGTTAGGCCAAGGATCAGGAGAAATAAAGAAATTCACCGATGTTTGCGCTCCTCCTTCCAATCCTCTTTAGAGGATTTTGGCCTTGAGGCAAGGACTTCTAGTCCTTGCTTGGCCATAACCACCAGGGAATTTATTCCCTGGCTGACCGCAAACGTCTGCTTCAGCAGACGAAACGCCTCCCGAATAGAGACGGCTACAGGATTGGCTTTACCCGCAAACTCAGGTTGGATTAGAAAGGCGAGAAGACCTCGCTCCTACGGTTTAGCGGGGAATCGCTCAGGAGATCAGCTTCGACATGGGGATAGAGACAAGGCTGATGCTAGTCTTCGGCCAAACGCTGACGCAGAGCCGCAATACCCATACCCACCAGCCCAAAGCCCAAAGCCGGACTGGGTACCGCAGCGGGAGCGGCCTCTGGGGCAATGAAGTTAGAGATGGTTACGGACGCGGGGCCGTAGTTATTGTCAGTAGTGTTAATCCCAAAGCCAAATCGATCCCCCACCTGCACCGAAAACCCATTGCTGCCCTTTTGATTCAGCATCGAGTTATCGTCGCTCGTGATCTGCTTAAAGTCATTGTTGATCCAGTAACCAAAGGGATCAGCACTAGGCCAGGAATCTTCTGTTTCATACAGCCAGTCAAAACTGACCAAACCAGAGGCCACCGCCGTCGTTAAATATCGGGTACTTCCAAAGAAACCACTCCCATCGTTACCCCCGGTGATGACTAAAAAGTTTGGAGTCCCAGTATCGTCAACACTTCCTTCTGTACTTGTATTTTCTAGGGTGAAGTTGCCTGGGGCATAGCTGCCAGTGAAGCCGATGGCTTGGGCAGGGCTGGCGACAGCGGTGCTGACAACAGCAGTAACCAGTGCCGCCGCGCTGAGGGTGGCACTCGGAATTAAACGGGACATGGGGCGCTCCTCCGTGGGATATCTTTTGGACACGAAGGTAGATGCAGGGATGGGGCTTGGGTCGCCGCTGGACGATACTAGGTAGAAGATATCTAAGCGATCCCAATCCACACCGTCAGAACGGAATGCCGTCTAGAACGGACAAAGTAACCTAGGCCACCAGGAAACCCCTCGGCAGGATTGGTGCCGGAGAAAGACCTAGGATGGACTGTGAGTGTTCTAGCGAAATCTACGGAGGAAAGCTAGGCCCATCGTTCCAAAGTTTACTGTCCTCTTACATTTCTTACCTTTTGTGTAAGAAATGGTTGGTTAGGATCAACCGTCGCCTCAGGCTAGGCGTTTCAATGGGTTTTAACTTAGTTCCGGTTCGGGCTCTCAGCTTTGCTATGGCCCCAACCCAACGCTGGCACCGAAGCCAAACAAGCCCTAATCAGAACAACTCAGGATAAGGTGTAGTGATCGCCACCAGATGTCCCCTGGCTATGCGCTACTGTATTAGCCACCTTTGCCATCCATCCCCATGCAAACGCTGATTGAATCCGTCCTGACGCTACAGAATGACGACCTAGCGGTGGTGGATGTTTGGCTAGCGGAGAAGCACATTGAGGCGGTAACCCCAGCGGGCACGCTGTCCCCAACGGCGGCAGGTCGGGTCATCGATGGCCGAGACAAGCTGCTGCTGGCGGGGTTTGTCAATGGTCATACCCACTCTTCCCAGGTGTGGCAGCGGGGGCTGATCCCCCAATTGCCCCTAGAACTGTGGCTGGCCAACGTGTTCGAGTCCACCCCTCGACAACTGGATCAGCTTTACTGGGGAGCTGTGAGCACGGCGGTGGATACCCTCCTTTCGGGCGGCACCTGTGTGATGGATCACGCCTACGTGATTTCGGGGCAGGAAATGGAAACGGTGGAGGCCCTGGTGCGGGGCTATAAAACGGTAGGGATTCGAGCCGTAGTGGCCCCGCTGATTATGGATTTGCCCTTTGCCTCCGGCTTTCCTAGGGGGTGTCTGCTACCCCAGTCGGCCTCCCCCAAGTCTGCTAGTCAACTGTTGGCCATGATGGAGGCTATGGTGGCCGAGTTCCATGATCCCGAAAACGGCATTTACATTGGCGTGGGGCCAACGGGGTTTCACCGCTGTTCCGATGAATTGCTGGCTGGTTGTGGCGATCTCAGCCAGCGCTACGACCTCTGTTACCACACCCATCTCTTAGAAACCCGTGCCCAGCACCGCCTAGCCCAGGAACGCTACGGCATCAGTGCGGTGCAACACCTGGCCAATCTCGGCTGTCTCAGCCCCCGGACTTCCCTGGCCCACGGGGTTTGGATTGATGAAGCCGACATTGATGTCATGGCCGGTGCCGGGGCAACCCTGGTGCACAACCCCGTCAGCAACCTACGCTTGGGCAGCGGCCTCGCGCCAATTCTGAAATGTATAAAACAGGGGCTGAATGTGTCCTTTGGCTGTGATGGGGCTGCCAGCAACGATGCCCAAAACCTGCTGGAGGCCATCAAGCTCGGCACCATTCTCCACACCGTCACCGACGATGACTACGAACACTGGCTCACCCCAGAACAGGCCTTAACCATGGCCACGGTAGGCGGCGCAAAGGGGGTGAACTTGAATGATCGCACAGGCCGCATTGCCCCTGGTCTAGAGGCCGATCTGGTGCTCTACAATCTCGATCATCCCTCTCTGTTGCCTCGAACTAACCCAGCCCAACTGCTGGTGTTGGGAAGGCCGACGGACGTGGTCGAAGCCGCCTGGGTACGGGGTCGTCAACTGGTTGACCAAGGCCGCCTACTCACCCTAGAGCTTGAGAATCTACATCAGGCCCTACGCCACCAGTCCGTTGCCAAGGACGCGGCCCAAACCCAGCACCACCCCGTTGAACCCCACTATCGCGAGGTAATGCTGAACCGATAGGCGTTGTCCTCACCGAGGTTTCCAGAGGGAATTATCGCAGAGGGCCTTCAAGAGCGCTGAGGTTGGCCCCAGAGGTCTGGTTTTAGACGGCGGGGGCGTTAACATTTCATAAAATTTCGCCCTTCACCCAGAAGGTCAGTGGGAAAATCCCTGGCTAAGGTGAGATTTTTCTGGCAGGTGACAGCTAGGATACTTACCCTATAAGCAACGGCTTGCTATCCTCAGGCCAGCTTGCCCCAGTGGCGCTTTGAATGGCTACGACCCATGGCCACGACCCATGACCACGACCTAGGACATTCCCTACCCAGGACATCCCGTGTTTGAGTATCTGCCCCCCCTCAACGACCACAACCTGCCCTATCCCGACACCATCCACCCCATCGTGGTGCAGTGTGTGATTGCCATGGCCCTGTTCGCCTTTGTGTGCGACGTGGTGGGCACCATCACCAAAAACCCCCGCTACTACGAGGTGAGCTGGTGGAATATGGCCTTTGCCACGGTGTCGATTTTCATTGCCGTTATCTTTGGCCAAGTGGAGGCGGGGCTGGCCACGCCCTACGTGCCCTCGGCGGAATCGACCCTCAACCTGCACACGATTTTGGGCTGGGGGCTGTCGG
>CAZWNR010000442.1:0-3915 GCA_964635665.1 uncultured bacterium
TAAAGGCCGCTGTAAACGTTGTAGCCCAGGGCATCCAAGGGTTGGTGGATGATCGCGAGGTCGTCGGGTTGGATATCGGGGGCCCCTGGGCCGAGGCGTTCTAGCAGGGCAGGGCTGTAGGCTCCGGTGAGGGCGGGAACCAGGATGCCGCCATTGGTGCCCACGGTGGTAAAGGCAGCCTGGGCGGCGGCGATGTCGGCGGGGGTCTCGGTGAGGGGCACCGTGGCCCTGTAGTTGTCTACCAGGGAAACCTGGCAGGGGCGGGGAGAGGCGGCTCGAATCGCTTGACAGCCTAGGCCATGGGCCAGCAGGGCGTGGTGGGAGGTTTGCCAAACCTCTTTCACGGTATTGACCACGGTGCCGGGGGCCATTTCTGGCACCTGGCTGACGCCGTAGCCATTGTGGGTGAAGCACCAGATTTCGTTGAGGGTTGTCCAACGGTTCACCCGATCCCCCAGGTGTTTTACGGCCACGGTGGCGTAGTCCGCAAAATCTTGGGCCATTTGCCGACTGCGCCAGGAACCGTAGGCATCCTCTAGGGCCTGGGGGCTATCCCAGTGAAACAGGGTCACCTGGGGGGTGATGTCGTAGCTGAGCAGGGTGTCTACCAGCTCGTCGTAAAAGGCTAGCCCCTGGGCGTTCACCTGGCCCCGGCCCTCTGGCAAAAGGCGCGGCCAGGACAGACTAAAGCGATAGTGGCGCACCCCTAAGTCCGCCATCAGGGCGATGTCATCCCGAAACCGATCTAGATGATCGCAGGCGATGGCTCCGGTGTCGCCATTCAAAACTCGGCCTGGGGTTTGGCTGAAGGTATCCCAGACGCTAATCCCCCGTGCCGCTGCGGCCCCTTCGATTTGGTAGGCGGAGGTGGCGACGCCCCATTGAAAGCCCGATGGAAAGGTGTAGAACATGGCGGCAAGGATAGGGAGAGCGGGGCGCACACCGACCAGCAGGCCTTGTAGCGCAAAGGTGATCGTGGTGGGGAAGGGGCGATGTTATCCAAGGCGACGTTCGGCGATATCGCGGTCGCGCTGGAGGGACAGTTCTAGGTTCACCAGGTCGCTGAGCTGCTGGGTGAGGGTGTCTACCTGACGTTGGGCGGCTAGTTTGCGGTGGAGGGCGGCTGTGGCCAGATCCTCGCGCTGTTGGGCAAGGGCGCGCTCGGCAACTTTGCGCCAGGTTTCGATTTCCCGCTGGGCGGTTTGCTGGGTGGTGAGGGTAGATTGGTAGGCGACGGCAATATCCCCCAGGGCTTTCTGGAAGAGAAACAGCGCCTGCTCTGGGGTTTGGTTTTGGCTGGTGCGCTCGGCCCAGCGACGAAAGATGGAGCCATTGAGCTGATTACTGTCTAGGCCAAAGGTGGCTAGTTGGGCGCTTTCGCGACGACCCGTTTTGCACCAGGTGGCGAAGTGTTCGCAGTTATTAAAAAACAGGTCGTACTGGCGTTCCCCCAGGCGGCTTTCAGCACGAGCCATCACTACATCGTCGGCATCGGCCATGGCATGGTAGACCGGGTAAATGGGATTGCCCCAGGTAAACGCCTCTAGGCTGGTGCGCTCGATTTGGGCATCATCCCCCATTTTGCGGTAGTGGATGACGCTGCCATCGCCGCAGTCGATGCCGTGGTGTTGATACACCCCTTGAATACTCGCCAAGGGACGCATCACGTAGATTTGATCGCTTCTGGCCATGGGCAACGCGGACGCGGGGGCAGGAACTTAGTGAATCACCGTGGTTTGGTGGGGCATGCCATCGGCATTGTCGGCATCGAGGGAGGTTGGGACTGGCGGGGCTTCCTCGGGGGATGGGCTTTCGGCCCGTCGGCGACTGCTCAGCAGTTCTTGCAGGGGGTCACGCTTTTCGGTGGTGGTGTGAATTTGAATGTTGGGGCCAGACCGAGCCAGGCGAATAATGATGCCATCCTCAACGGGAATCTCGTCAATTCGTTTGCCGTCTAGGTAGGTGCCATTGGTGCCTAGGCTTTTCACTCGCCAGCCGTGATCGGTACGGTGAATTTCCACATGGTGCCGCGAAACCACCGCACTGTAGAGGATCACATTGTTATCGCTAGACCGACCTACCCGAATCACCGGCTCTTGGTCGAAGGACCAATGCTGAACCGGGGTTTTATGGAGGGGATGGAGCAAAGAAAGGGTAATCACATTAACCGGTTTGAGATCCTAGCTTATAGACACTCATCATAGGGGAGTCTTCAAAACTTCGCTCACCACGATTTCAAGAGAGGCAATAAAAGATAGAAAGGTTAACGGCCTGTTCTGCCTATGCTGCCTCCCTAGGGAAACCAACGGATTATGCCACCTGTTGCGCCCCTGGCACGTCCAAGTCGCCAATGGCTTCGGCATCCAGTAACCAGGTGAGATGCCCTGTGGGCTGCACGAGACGCACCGGATAGGCTGCATCCTCCGCCGTAGGTGAGAATACCTGGGCCAGGGCTGCCTGTTTGCTGGCCCCCGCTGCCACAATCATCACCTGGCGGCTTTGGTTGATCAGCGGTGCGGTGAAGGTGATTCGGGGTTCACCGTCCTTATCTCCCACCGTCACCCAGGCATCCTCCACCCCTAGGGCCGCTGTATGGGGAAAGAGAGAGGCCGTATGGCCATCGTCACCCATACCCAACCAGATCAGGTCGAACCGGGGGAAGCCCGCTGCCACTAGGGGTTGTAGGTTCTCGAAAACCACCTTTAAATCGGCCTCATAGCGCTGGGCCGACTGGTCCGGATCGCCCTCCGTGGTGGGGGTGATCCAAACGTGATCCGCCGGGATGGGCACCCGATCTAGCCATGCCCGCTTGGCCATGCCCGCATTGCTGTCGGGATGATCCACAGGCACGTAGCGTTCATCTCCCCAAAACACGTAGATTTGCTCCCAGGGCAAATTTTGCTCGGCTAAGCCCTCATAGATCGGCTTCGGAGTGCTGCCCCCCGCCAGCGCCAGGGTGCAATAGCCGTGATCGGCAATGGCCTCCTGAATGATCTCGACCGAGCGCAGGATAGCGTGGCGCACAAGGGCCACTTTGTCCGGCAGAATTTCAATCGTGGGTGCAGTCATCGACAACCTACTCCGAAGGGACTCAGACGCATGGAGCCAGGGCCAATGGTGACACCCTCCCCAAAACTGCCCGTAGCCTAGCCCAACTTTTCCGACATTCGGCCAAACTTAAGCCAAATTTAGGGTCACGGTCTGGTCCAACAGCAATTCGAGGGATTTGAGGATGCTTGTGGCCCTCTTTCCCCTGGACAGCGTGGGCATAACCCAGGGGGTTTGTGAAAAGATCTCCCTGAATTCCAGAGGATTTAGCCTGCCTGCCCTAGGCTGTATTCAGCGGGCCAGCATCGGTTAGGAGCCAGCCCTAGACATCCAGTGACGTCCCGCTACGTTCCGCTCGATCAACCCATGCACGAACTCAGCATCACCCAAACCATTATCGATACCGTCATCGAAGCGGCCCAGGGTGCCCCCGTGCAGCGCATCACCCTAGAAATTGGCGAACTGTCTGCGATTCTGCCTGATTCTATCCAGTTTTGCTTTGAAGCCTGCACCCCCAACACTCCCCTCGCCGGGGCTGAACTGGAGATTCAGACCGTTCCAGGGCGGGGCCGCTGCAGAGCCTGTGGCCACGAAATGCCCCTGGATATGCCCTACGGCATTTGTGAGCAATGCGATAGCCTAGCCATCGACATCATTGCCGGACAAGGACTGGTGATTCTTTCTATGGAGACCGTGCCATGTGCGTAACCTGCGGCTGTTCTGATGGGGCCGAACCCACCTTGACGAACCTTTCCACCGGGGAAACCACCTCCCTGGCCGACCCCAACGCCGAACACACCCACCAACTCCCCAACGGCCAAACCCTCACCCACCGCCATTCCCCCGTACGGGCGCACAGCGGTGCGC
>CAZWNR010000443.1:0-3915 GCA_964635665.1 uncultured bacterium
TGCCCTGCTCAGTGCCGGAGCCGATGGCTGCATTCGTCAGTGGCGTCTTCAGATACCCTAATCCGATTTCCGCCCGGGGATAAAGGCGGCTCTGTGGCCAGGTTATCGACCTGCCATTATCTTTAGATTGTCTCCGGGGGCCATTCCAGCACCCAGGTACCCAGCAACCCTGTCCGGAAGTCGTTGAGGATGCGTTTGGCGGTGCGTTCTCGGTCATCCTGAAATTTCTGGGTGGCCACTTCGGCCACGAAGCCTTCGCCGGTGTAATCGGCTAGGGCTACCCCATAGCGCTGGTGGAGGGCGGTTTGGTAGTCGTCGGGAAGCTGGCGTTGTTCTAGGGTCTTGAGGATTTCCAAAAAGGCGGCGGCGGTGCGTTGGGTGTCGTAGGCGGCTTCGCCGATGTCGTCGCAGATGGCTAGTTTGAGGGCGGCCCCTTGGTCGTCCAAACGGGCGGGGATCACCCCCGGTGCATCCAGCAGGTCTAGGTCGCCGGAAACGCGCACCCAGCGGAGTTGGCGGGTAATTCCGGCGCGGCGGGCGCTGGCCACCACTTTGCGGTTTAGTAGCCGGTTAATTAACGCGGACTTGCCCACATTGGGGAAGCCAATCACCACGGCGCGGATGGGTCTGGGTTTCATGCCCCGTGCCTGACGCCGTTGGTTGACGGCCTCTCCGGCGGATTGGGCGGCTTTGGCGATGGCTTTGACCCCTTGGCCCTGCTGGGCGTTGGTAAAGAGGGGAACCTCCCCCTGCTGCCGAAACCAGGTTTCCCAGGCGTCTCTGGCCTCGGTGGAGATCATATCCACCCGATTGAGGACGAGCACCCTGGGCTTTTCGCCTACCCAACCGTTGACGCTGGGGTGTTGGGTGGCCAAGGGAATCCGCGCATCCCGCACCTCTAGCACCACATCCACCCGGCTGAGTTGATCTACCAGGGCTTTTTCGGCCTTGGCGATGTGTCCGGGATACCACTGGATGTCGGGGGTTGTCATGGGGCTAGGGAAGAGGAGTCGCTGTTGCCACTATGGCATGGGGACCGATCCTTTGGACACTCCTCTGTCCTGGCAGCTACGGCTTATACGTATCTTGTTCTCATACCGTCATGGCTGTGGGATCCCCCTAAATCCCCCTTAGAAAGGGGGACTTTGAATCCGATTCCCCCCTTTTTAAGGGGGGGGAGGGGGGATCCACCATAGACACTAAGGGGAATAGAGACCTATGTATAAGCGGTAGGTCTTGGCAGGAGGCAATACTACCGTCTCCCAGGGACGCTTAGTGAGGATCGCTAGGGGTGTAATCGGGATCGGGCTTGGGCAAGGTGGCGACGGGAGATTGCTCCCCGGCAAAGAGCAAGTCCTCCAGATGCTTAAAGATAACGTAGAGAACGGGAACAATCAGCAGACTGAGCACCGTGGCTACCAACAAGCCGCCAAACACGGTGTAGCCGACGGACCAACGGCTGGCGCTGCCCGCCCCGGTGGCAATCAGCAGCGGGAAGAAGCCCACCAGGGAGGAAATGGCGGTCATGATGATGGGGCGGAACCGTTGCTCGGCGGCGCTAACGGCGGCATCCATAAGGCCCACCCCCTGGCTACGGGCTTGGTTGGCAAATTCCACAATCAAAATGGCGTTTTTGCTGGCGAGGCCAATCAGCATCACCAGGCCCACCTGGGCATAGACATTTAGGTCTAGCCCGCGCAGGTAGAGGAAGGTGAGCGCCCCCAGAATGGCCAGGGGCACCGTCAGCAGGATGATGATCGGGTCGATGTAGTTTTCGTACTGGGCGGCCAGCACCAAAAACACCACCACAACCCCCAGGCCAAAGATAATTCCCGCCAAGCCGCCGGAGGCCAATTCCTCCTTGGCGGTACCCTGCCAGGCCATCCCCACCACGGGTAGGGCGGCTTGGTCGTGGGCGGCGGTCATGGCTTGGATGAGTTGTCCGGTGCTGGCCCCAGGGGCGGGCAAGCCCTCTAGTTTAATCGACCGCAGCAGGTTGAAGTGGTTGATGGTGGCTGGCCCCACGATCTCCTGCTGGCGCACCACTTCCCCTAGGGGCACCATGCTGCCCTGGTTGGAGCGCACATAGAGATCGTTGATGTGGTCGGGGTTGTTGCGGAAGGGGGCATCGGCCTGCACATAGACCCGGTAGTTGCGCCCCCCAAAGGTGAAGTCGCTAACGTAGCGAGATCCCAGGTAGGTACTGAGGGCATTGAGGGCGTCATCCACATCCACCCCCAGCGCCTTGAGCCGATCTCGATCCACATCGAGCTGGATTTGAGGGGAACTGGCGGTGAACTGGGTGAACACCCCCATGGAGGCCGGAGACTGGTTAGCCACCCCCATAATTTCGTAGGCGTTGCCCAGAAATTCTGCGATGCTCATTTGGTTGCCACTGCGGTCTTGGAGCTGCATTTCCAAGGCACCCGTAGGGCTGAAGCCAGGTACCGGGGGAGCATTAAAGGCAATCACCATGGCTTCTTGAATGCCCTGGAGGGCACCGTTGACCTTCGGCAACAGGCCCATCACCGAGGACTCTGGCCCCTGCCGCTGATCCCAGGGGGACAGGGTGGCAAAAAATATCCCTCGGTTGGGGGATGGCCCATCAAAGCCGAAGCCTGTAATTAAGAAGGTGCTTTCGACCTCTGGAAATTGGGAAATAATCTCGTTGGTCTGGGCCATCACCCGCTCGGTGTATTCCAAGGAAACACCATCGGGGGCCTGCACAATGCCCAGGAAGTAGCCCTGATCCTCCTCTGGCACAAACCCCGTGGGCACCAGACGGAACATAAATACGGTGAGAAACAGCCCCGCTACGAAGGCTGCCAAAATCCAGTAGCGCAGCCCCAGCAAGATCTGCACGATCCGTTGATAGCGACCCACCGTCCAGGTCAGGCCTTGGTTAAAGCGGTTGAACAGGCCCGATAATAGCGGCCCACCATGGCCCTCGGCCGGACGGGGACGCAGCAACAAGGCCGACATGGTGGGAGAAAAGCTGAGGGCATTGAAGGTGGACACCAGCACCGTAAAGGCGATGGTGAGGGCAAACTGCTGGTAGATTTGGCCCGTGCTGCCGGGGAAGAAGGCCACAGGGATAAACACCGCCATCAGTACCAGGGAAGTGGCGACCACCGCCCCAGAGAGTTCCTGCATGGCATCGAGGGCGGCGCGGCGGGGGTGCATGCCCTCGTCGATCTTGGCGGCAATGGCCTCCACGATCACGATGGCGTCATCCACCACTAGACCAGAGGCCAAAATGCAGCCAAACAGGGTGAGGGTATTGAGGGAAAAGCCAAAGATCAGCAAAAAGGCCATGGCCCCAATCAACGACACCGGAATGGCGATGGCTGGGATCAGGGTGGCTCGCCAGTCTTGCAGGAAGATAAACAAAATCAGCAGCACCAGCACCACGGCCTGGGCTAGGGTAATCAGCACCTCCCGCAGCGACACCCGTACGAAGTCGGTGGTGTCAAACACCAGTTCGGCCCGCAGCCCAGGGGGAAAGCGGCTTTGCAGATCCGTGAGGCGATCCCGTACCGCCGAGGCCACCTCCAGGGCGTTGCTCCCCGGCAGTTGATACACCAGCAGCCCCGCCCCCAGTTTGCCCTCGGTTTTGACATCAAAGCTGTAGCTTTCCGAGCCTAGCTCCGCCCGACCCACATCCCGCAGCCGAATCAGGGTGCCCCCTTGGCCCACCTGCACCACTAGGTCTTCAAATTCCCTGGCCTCCGCAAACCGACCGGGCAGCCGCACCGTGAGCTGATAGTCCTGCTCGCCCGAGGTGGGGGGTGATCCAATCGCCCCACCGCCAATTTGCACATTCTGTTCCCGCAGGGCGTTGATCACATCCTGGGGGGTAAGCCCCTGCCGCGCCAGGGCCGGAGGGTCGAGCCAGATTCGCATGGCGTAGCGCCC
>CAZWNR010000444.1:0-3894 GCA_964635665.1 uncultured bacterium
AAAACCGACACCAGCAATCGTTCCGAACTGCTGCGCTTTGCCATCAGCCACCACCTAGTTAGCTAGGACATCATCCTAGAAGCCTCCCTGTTGGCCTACCCCAGCCAGAATGCCGCTCGATCCTCGATGGGCCTCAATGGGTGTTCCGCTGCCCCTGCCCCGCCGGGGAAAGAGGGGCGTAGCGCAGCCTTGCCATGCGGTTACCCTGGGTCGGGTCATAAAGACGGTAAAAAAGGTCAAGAGATTCGCAACCTGGGATGAATTGCCCATAAAATAGCGCCATTCTGGCTAAAGGGGGGCATCCATTCCAGATGCCTGGCCAGACGGATGTCTTGCCATCAAGACTTCACCGCCCTAGGCCGAGTTGTCCTGATCCGAAAGACGCGATACCAATGGCTAACCGTGGCAATGTATGGTCTAATCCTCTGCGTTTGGGGCTGAGGGGGTGGTTGCGCTGGGGCTTACTGGCCCTTGGCGCGACCAGTTTGGTAATGCTGGGCTCGACCGCCTGGGGGGAACAACCGTCAGGTGGGCCTCCCGAGCCGAATTCGGCGGCTGTCCCAATGTCGAACTATGAATTGGCCCAAGCTCAAGTGTTTAACCAGGTAACGAGCTATCCGGTGCAGCCGTTGCCCACCTCGCCGATGTTGCGGCCTAATGGAGCCTGGATGGGTCGGTTAATTTTGCCCAGCGAAGAGGATTACGCCGCCAACCCTGGGGATTGGGCCTGGTTTGAGGTCTGGCATGGGACAGATCCGGCCTTGGTGGGGCAGGTCGTAAAGCTCACCTGGCGACCAGGGGAGGAAAATACCCGCTACATCCAGGCGGTCACGACGGATATTAATTTCACCCCAGGGGCCGAGAAGTTTTGGGAAAATGGCAACATTGTCCCGATTCGGCTAAATGGACGAAAACAGGTGGGCCCGATGCAGTCTCTGGCCGGGGCGCGCCCCAAGGACGACGTGACGGTGCGCCTGGTGGATCCCGATGTGGTGGTGGAAAATGGCCAAACCATACTGCAAACCACCCTAGAGCCGATTCAAATTACCGGGCGCGAGTATGGTCTGGTGAGGCTATTAGAGCCGGATGTGTCGGTTAACGCGCCGCCGCCCCCCGAATGCCCCGGCCCAGCCCCCTGCCCCACGGAGTTTTTTCGGGTGCAGTTCTATGATCCGGCCAGCCAGGATTTCACAGGCCCCATCGGCACGGTGCGGATTCCCCAGCAGCCCATGGTTCGGAGTGAGCGGTTTTTCTCCAATATTCGCGACATTTTGGATTCCCCCGCTGGACGGGAGGGCTGGTATATCTATGGTTCCCGCGATGAGGCCGGGATGTTCACAGTCCAGGCGCTTGAGCCTAGGGCGCTATTTCAGCTTCAGCCCGACCAAGTGGTGATTGGCCGCGATCCGGGTCTGAAGTACATCAATCGGCAAAACTGGCAAGATACCCCCCGGCGCAAGGGCACCCTCCAGCGGGTGTTGGTCAGCCCCAACGGCGGCAGTTCCGATGCCGCCCGCGCCCAGTGGCAGGAGGGCGACTATGCCCTCGTCATTCACCTGTTTGGCGGCATTGGTGGCGAAAACAAGGAATTTGCCCCCCTAGGGACGGTGACGGGCCATTTCTCCTATGGACTTGCCCGCGTCGTGCGAGAACCCATCACCAACGATCTTCAGCTTGAGGTGCAGTATCAGCAGGTCTATGCCCACAACGGCGGCGGCATTGTTTCCGGCACCCACGACTGGGCCGACTACATGGGCGATATGCAGCGGGGCTGGTTGGGGCTGCGTCCGGTGTCGGATATTGTCATCAAGCTGGATTCGTTCATTAGGCCCTTCCAACTTGGCGATGTCACCATCTCATTGTTTCGAGAATTGCTGGTTCAAACCCAGGTGATGGCGGCTCGCTACCGCACTGGGGATGGTACTGGTTTTTCTGGGGTAACGCCCGCGACGTCCTGCGTTCAGGATTCTAACCAGGCGCTGTTCATTGCCATCCAGCAGATCCGCCGACAGATTGAGCAAAACCCGCAGGTAACCGACTGGCTCCTGCATCACTCCGCCAGCCCAGAGGCCCAGCGGGCGCGGGAGTTTATTGCCCTGGGGCAGGATTTGGAAGCCCTACTCACCCCCTACGGCGTGATTCGGCCCGATTGGCAGAGCAATGCCGACACCTTGGCCGGAATTGACCCTGCAGGCCATTTTTCCAACAATCACGGCCTGTTTAGCGGTGCCCTAAGCTGGCAGTCGATGATGCCCCGCTGGGCGCACGATGCCGTGGCCCGGGTGTTTTTGCGCCACGGGGGTCAACTTTGGTTTTTGCGCACCAACATGGCTGGCGGCGATGATCCCCGCATCGAGCCCATCCCACCCACGGGGCTGATGGGCGGCATTCCGGTGGTGGGCACCATAGCCCAGCGGTTGGCCGATGCCTTCGTCACCTGGCCACAGCCGCTGACCATCCTGCTCAGTCTGGTAGGCGTGGGGCTATACGGAGCCGTGGCCCTACCCTTTGGTCGTCGTAGCGGGTTTCTGGTAGGCAAAAATGCCATGCAATCGCCCCTGTACACTCTCTTAGCTGGGGTAAGGCTCTGGTTTGTGCCTTGCCTGGTAGAAGAGCTGATCTTTCGGGTGGCGCTGTTGCCCCATCCCATGGAGGGGGTGCCGGGGTGGCGCTGGCTGCTGTGGACGATGCTGAGCGTCGCCCTGTTCGTGCTGTATCACCAATGGCTCGGAAAACGCTTCTATCGAGAGGCCAAGGAAACCCTGCACGACCGACGCTTTTTAACCCTGGTGGGCTGGCTGGGCTTGTTGCTGTCGGGGCTGTACTGGATCACGGGTTCCCTCTGGCTGCTGGTCTGGGTGCATTGGGCGGTAGTGGTGGTCTGGATTTTCACCCTCGGCGGCTATGACCGAATGCCAAGGCTGCATCGCCATGCCCCCAAGTCTGACCCGGCGTTGCCCTCTGCTTAGGTGTTGCCATGATTCCCAACGATGCTCCTCACGATCTGGACAGGAACGATCCAGCACAGAACGATCTCGAAAAGCGGGCCTGCCTTTACTCTCTCGCGGCGGTGGCTAATTTGGACGGCACCCCGACCCCGCTGGAGCTAGATGCCTTTTTGCAAGCCCTCACCACCTTTCAACCCTGGCCCCCAGACCTCACCCCGGAAGGGTTGCTGAACCAATCCCCCAACCTGGCAGAATACCTACCCCAAATCACCACCCCAGAGCGACAACAGCAGGTCTACCAAGCCGCCTTTGGAATTCTGCGCTCCAAGGGCATCACCCGCCAGGAATCGGCAGCCTTGGCCCAGATTCGATCCGCCTTTGGGATCGAGCCAGCCCTAGCCAAACGATTAGAACGTCGGCCCCTGCAAGCTCTACCCCCCGAAACCGTCAACTCTACCCTGACGGGCATGGTGGCCATGATCTATCGCGAGGGACAGGTGCGTCGCCTCATTTTGGACTACAGCATGGCCACCGCCATTGTGGGGCTGATCCCCCTTCGCGGCGGGGGCACCCTGGAAGTCAAATTCCTAGTCGTGCTAGGGCTAATTTTGAAGATGATCTGGGACATTCGCAACCTGTGGGGCAAGCCTGAAGGCCAGGACTTGCTGGCCCTGGTAGGCAACTTTTTCGGCTTTGTGGGGGCGGTGCTGGCTGGATTTTTGGCCTGGGGCACCCTGATTGCCCTAGGGGTGATTCTCCCCTACGCCGGGGCCTTTGCCGTGGCCGCCGGGTTTGCCACCGCCACCTGGATTGCCGGACAATCCACCAACCAGTTCTACACCAGCCCCCAGCGCCCAGATTTGGTCGCCCTGCGCCGCGCCTTCCCTACCCTGCTGCCCCCACCCGATAGGCTGCCCCCCACCTAGCCCCCGTACGGGCGCACCGC
>CAZWNR010000445.1:0-3893 GCA_964635665.1 uncultured bacterium
CCAAGGACTATCCTCAAAAAGCAGAGACTTTTTTTAAGCCTGAGTAGTTACAATTTAAGAAGTCTCTGGATGGTGGATTGCTGCGCGAATCCACCCTACGCATTCAATCTAGGACTTTGGGGTCGCTAAACAGGATTTGATATCGAAGATTATGGCCCTATCAAGGACTGAATGCGTTGGGGTGGCCAGTAAATTTTGTAGGCTCGGCCCAGCACAGTGGCCTGGGGAATAAAACCCCAAATGTGGGAGTCGCGGCTGTAGTTGCGGTTATCGCCCAGCACAAAGAGATGATCGGGGGGAACCTGTTGAGGCCCCAAAAAATAAAGCGGTGGCTCGGCGATATAAGGCTCGGCTAGGGCGAACCCATCCACCCACACGAGGCCATCGCGCACCTCCACCCATTGCCCCGGTAGCCCAATGACCCGTTTGACGACCAAATCCGCCACTGTGGGATCGAGCGGAGCACCCGACGGCGGGGCTTTATCGGGATTGCTAAACACCACAATGTCCCCCCGTTGGGGCTGGTAGGCCGAACGTTTGCGGACAAAGATGCGATCATTCACCTCCAGGGTTGGCACCATCGACTCGCTCGGCACAATGCACTGTTCTACCTGCTGCCGCACCAGCACCGGGGTTAGGCCAATCAGCAACCGTACAGCCACCCGGGCCGCCAGCAACCCCACCAGCCATTTCCCCTGGCGAGGGCGGCGGGAGGCCGAGGTATAGGCTAGCCCACAGCCTAAGGCCCAAATTAACGGGGGCAGCGGGATTAGCCAGGGGTGAAAGTTCGCCAGCGAGGTAATGCTGATGGCCGCCAGGAGCAAGGCTCCGGCAACCCAGATCTGCTGCAAAAAGAGTTGCCCCAAACCGGGTAACACCTGCGAGAGAGCCACGGGGTACCACGGGTCGGTGGGGCGATAGCGAAGCGGACTCACCTGATCCAGGGTTTGCAGACGGCGGGCCGCGTGGTGGCTATCCCATAGGTTAAACAGATACAGAGCCGTGAAGGGGATGAGGGTCATTAGGCCCCGCAGGGTATTGCCCTGGGGCGCAAACACCGACCATCCCATGAATACCAACAACCCCAGATGGGCCGCCGCAATCCCAAACCCTCGGCCCCCTGCTCCGTCATAGATTTGCCCCAGCCCTGGTAGCACCGCCGACAGATTGACCGCTAACCAAGGACTTTTTTGCAAAGGCATTTAGGGGGAATGCTTTTAGAGAATGGTTGTCTCAATTTTGCCATGTCTACTGGGGATGTCTCACCCATACATCCCCTAGAAGTGTCTAGCGGGCCGTTAGGCCACCATCAATGAGATGCAGGCTACCGGTAATAAAGCTAGCGTCGTCGCTGGCCAAAAAGTAAACTAAGTTAGCCACTTCTTCTGGCGTTCCCCAACGACCAATGGGGTGAGCCAAGGCCTCCTGCGCCCAGGCTTTTTCGGTATCGCCACCAAAGGATTCCTCGGCCCATCCCTGCATAGCCGTTTCCGATAGCTCGGTACGAATTGTGGCAGGACAAACGGCATTCACACGAATGTTATCGTTGGCGTAGTCAAGGGCTGTACTTTTAGTAAACTGACCAATACCTCCCTTGCTAATGCCGTAGACACAACTGCGATTTTTACCAATAAAACATTGATCAGACCCCATCAAAACAATGGATCCACCACCATTTTCAATCATGAACGGCAAAACCGCTTTAGTGGTAAATACACAGCCCTTGAGGTTAATGTTGATCACTCGATCCCAGTCACCTTCTGAGATTTCTAGTAAGTTTTTGGACTGATAGACGCCTGCATTGGCAAACAGAATATCTAGTCTGCCAAAGGTAGCGATGGTTTGGGCTACGGCTGCATCAATATCTGCAACCTTAGACACATCCCCTGGGATAAACACCACAGAATCCGCAGAAAATTGGCTGGCTAATGCTTGCCCAGCATCCTGGTCTATATCCATAAAGGCAACTCGCACGCCAGCCTGGGCAAATTTCTGCACGGTGGCCGCACCAATGCCCTTTGCACCACCCGTAATAAACGCAACTTTCGTCATTGTTCTGCTCCTCACAACTCAATCATCTGCACTTTTCTGAGATCACAGCAGGCGCACGGCAAAGAGTCTAAAGCCTATTGTGGTCACGGCTTTTACCCCTTTTGCAGCCCAATATGGAAAGTGCCTCCGCCGATGATACCCCTAAAAACCGTGATGGTTCGGCCCATGGTACCCATTAGGCTGTAACCCTGAATGTCTAGACCTCTGCATGGTTGAGCGGTGTTAGCCCTGGGGTGGGGCATTGGTTGGCGAAAAGGCGGCACCCTTTTGGACGATCACAAAGCGCTTGTAGAAAAAAACCTGGTCTTGGCGATGGAGACGATTTGCCAGATCTGCCAGGGGTTGCCAAGGGGGAGACTGGGGTGGACAGGTGCGGTCGCTAAGCCGATTCCAAAAGGCTAGGCGGGCTTGTGGTGCGGCGTGGTGGTGCAGGGTCCTTAGCACCGTCTGAAAATGCACCTCGGACATGTACTCAAACACGTTGCTGAGGTTGAAACGGTCGATGGAGTGCTGGTTTTGGGCCAAAAAGTCCTCTAGGGATGTGGTGTGCCACTCCAATCGATCCAGGTTTTGGCGAATGGCTTCAAAATTTTCGGGCCGCAGGGCGTAGGGCAGTATGGTGTCATAGCCGCCCAGAACAATCCATTGCAGGTAGGGGTTTTGGACTGGATCTAAGGTGGTAAGGGCATAGCGAGTGCGCCCCAGCAGGTGGTCGGCCAAGGACTGATCGCCGTAGCGCAGAAATTCGGGGTCGGTGCCCAAATGTCCTAGCGTAAAGCGCGAGAAAAACGCCCGAAATAGCCAGCGCCACCGCCAGCTATCCCATTGGCTTGCATACCAATCTTCACGTTCGGCGGGAGAAAGCCCCTTAAAAATCGGTCGCCAAACCTGGGGGGAATGCACCAAGGGCAGCACCCTACGGCGAAATAGGGCCAGGTAACGCTCAAACTTGCCGCTGTGAAGAATTCCTTGGGCGATGACCTGGGGGCGGTGATCCCAAAATTCCCTGGCTGGGGGTGAGAGTTCCTTGCGACAGCGCTGGTAAAGCTGTGACCTGAAAGATCCCAGGGTTCTCGAAGAACCCTGGGATCTGGTTTCCTGGGATTGTGCCCCCAGAAGCATCAACATTTCGGGATAGCTCAAACACCGAAAAGCGGCTACTTTTAGCTCCAAACAGGCGATTTGGGCGGGGCTGAGGTCTACGGCCATCACCCGCTGGGGGCTGCGGCTCAACAGGGCCAGGGTATTGTCGCCACCGGAGGCAATGGAAAGGCAGGTGTGGTGGGGCTGCACCGCCAGGGCTTCTAGCAAAATGTCGGCATCTTCCCAACACTGGGCGTAGCGCAAATGGTCGAAGCGGGTGTGATGTTCTATTTCGCTAGGCATGGGGCGATTCTACTGTTTCCTACCAAATCCAAATCCTGCCACCCCGATTTCTGACTCACCTGTCTGGGCTGGAGACCACGCCCCTACCAACTAGGACATCCCTCAGGATTGAGCCACCGCAGGCTGGATTCGCTGCACCCGTCCGGTGCGGCCATCCATCGTTACCCAGTCGCCCTCTTGCAGAAGGGTGGTCAGGTTAGGCAGGTCGCTCACCATAGGCAGGCCCAATTCTCGCGCCACAATCGCCACATGGGAGAGCACACTACCCCGCTCCACCAGCAACCCCTGGGCGTGGGGAAACAGCAGCACCCAGCCCGGATCCGTGGAAGTGGCTACCAGAATCTGGGGTTCCTGATTGTGGTGGGATGCCCCCTGCCGCTGAAGCCACTGGCGCGGATGGCTCACCAAACACACCCGCCCCTGGACGGTTCCCGGCGCACAGCCCATACCCTGCC
>CAZWNR010000446.1:0-3889 GCA_964635665.1 uncultured bacterium
ACCAACTGCCACACCCTTTGAACCTACTGCTTGCGCATGGTGTCTACCTCGTAGATGTGGCTCTGCTGGTCCCTGTAGTTAAGAAATAGGATACGGCCATCGGTGTCATGGACACTGATGCCTACGGGTACCCCATCGAGGAAGATGGCTAGGGTATCTTCCCGGTGGCGCAGGGTTTGCAGAGAGCTCACCAACTGCCACACCATTTGATCAAACTGCTGGCGCAGGGTGTCTACCTCGGAGATGTGGCTCGGCTGGCCAGGGGGGAGGGGGGTGGCGTCTTGGGAGAAGGATTTCGTCGCCCGCTGAAGGTCTAGGATGGGCTTTGTGATGATTTCGGCAGTCCAAATGCCGAGGCCCGTGGAGCCTAGCAGAGCCAGGGCACAGAACAGAATAGTGCGGCGGAGGTTAGCGGAGATGGTGGCCATGAACTCCTGGCTGGGGATGGCGGTCACCATCAGCCAGTCTAGATCCCCTTCCATGGGTCGAGCGTGGAGGAAATAGGGCTGGGACTCAAACCAAAAGGTAAAAAAGGTGGGAGATTTAATATTGCTAAGGCGATAATACTGATCCACCAAGTGTTGAACCGCCGCCTTGGTCAGGGTATTTTCGCTTTGATACCAGGCCAATTGGCGATACTGGGTCGGAGTCTCAGGGGGCACCTCGCCCACCACCTCGGTGAACAAGAGGGGTTCCCCCGTGGATGTGGCCACTAGGGTACCGTTGGGCGTCAGTAAGAGCACCTGCCCCTGGCGCTGAGACAGCACCTGTTGCAAAACCTGGCCTAGTTCTGGCAGCAACACCCCAGCACTGGAGATTCCCTTTAATTCTCCCCGATGGTCGTAGACCGGCTGGGATCGCACCATGGCCAAGAGCGGTTGATCGGGGCCTTGGTGCAGGGTCACCACCAACTGCCAAAACCCCTTGGGGGTACCACTGGCCTCGCGATACCACGCATCCTTGGGGGGATCGAGCTGGAGATAGGCATTGGGGTAGGACTCAAACAGACGGCGGTTTTGCCCGTCGGCATCGCCCTGATAGTGGTAGATGTTGTCATCCTGGCGGGTGATGTTGCGGTGGCGGATGATCGTGTCATCGTTGGCCAGGCGCGACACCCCCAGAAATTCCCCGGTGGGGGTAGTCATCGTTAGCTGAGTAATCTCTGGAAAACTCTGGACTTGCTGAAGAAAATGCGTTTCTAGGTCTTCGAGAGAGGCACTCTTGCCCGCATCGGCGAGCATCACTTGGGCATTCATCTGAGTGATGGTCTGGGGCAACTGTAGGTAGGTGTCTAGGCTGGCCTCCACCTGCTGGCCCGTTTCTACCATCAACTGGCTGACAATATCTTGGACAGCCCGCTGCCCGCTACGGTAGGACAAATACCCCACTAGCCCTGTAATGCCAAGCACTTGGAGCACAAAGGGAACAATCAACAGGGTGCGTAGGGAAACCGCCATGGTGGCTGAGCCAATCCTTCGCTATCGCGACATAGGATAGAGGGACAGGGTGTTGCCGCCCCTAGCCTGGGCCTCCCTCAAGGCCCGATCCGCCGCCACCATCAACTGTTCTGGCTGGGTAGACTCGGTGGGCGTCGTGCCGCTAATACCAAGGCTCAGGGTAATGTGGGAGTGCTGACCGCTGGCCCCATGGGGCATGTGGAGTTGATCCACCGCCTGCTGAATCCGGGTAGCCACCCGTAGGGCTCCGTCGAGGTTGGTATTGGGCAACACCAGGCTAAATTGAGCATCGCCGGAGCGGGCCACGAGATCAATATTAGGATTAACCGTATGGTACAGTGCGCGAGCCACCCGCCGCAGCACCCCCTCACTGGTTCCCTGACCGTAGGTCTGTTGGTAGGTCGTGAAGTCATCGAGGGCGCAGGTCAGCAGGGCAAGGGGAGCCTGATCCTGACCGTGGCGCTCCCATTGCTGCCGCAAAAAGACCTCTAGGTGACTGCCGTTGGCCACCTGAGTAAGGGGATCGTGGTAGTCAGACTGAGCCCAGTGTAGGGCCTGCTGCTGCCGCATTTGATCCAGTTGTTGGCGCAGGCGAGACCGCTCCACTCGGCTGAGCACCCGCGTCACCAACTCTGGCCCCACAATGGGCTTGCCGATTAGGTCGTCGCCCCCGGCCTCAAACACCTGGTTCACCGTCACCGTATCGGGATAGGTGGCCAACATCAGGGTGGGTAGATTGCCGTAGGTGGGGTCTTGGCGCACCACCTGGCACAGGTCAAAACCGCTGAAGGTGGGGGTATCCAAGGCCAAAATCAGCAGATCCGGCTGCACCTGCCGCAACTGATCCCAAAACTGCCGGGGATCGCTGAGGCCAAACACCTGCAACCCCCAGGGGGAAAGCAGATTTTGGATGGTGTCTAGGGTCACCGGATCATCATCCACGACCAGCACCCGCGACTCCGAGGCCTGGGTGCAGGGTATGACCTGTTCTAGGGCCTTGATCACTTGGTCCGTACTCACGGGGGCCACCAAATAGCGATGTCCTTGCAGTCGGGCCACCTGCACCCGTTCCTCCAAGCTCTCCTGGCAGGTAATCACCAGCACGGGCAGTTGGGGGTAGTAGCGACGGATGGCTTGCAGCGGGGCCAGCTTGGTGGCTGGGGGCGCAGCGGCATCTAAGCCCAGTAGAATGGCCCCCACCTGGGGACTAAGGGGCATCTTGGCCAAGTCGGGCAGGCGAGCGCAAACCTCCAGCGAGTAGCCAAGCGGGGGCAACCGCTGCTGCAATTGCTGAACCATCGCCCCGTCCCCATGCACCACCAGCAAGCCACAACTCTGGGGGCTCCGTCCCTGGGCTAGGGTTCCTGGGCTAGGGCCATCCGGTGGATGATGCTCCGGTGGGGGGCTCTCCGGGGCTGGGCTTTGATCGATAATCTGCTTAAGACGCTGAAAGGCCTGCACCCCCTGGGCTACCTGCTCAGCGGTGGGAGGATCCGCCTGGGCCAGAAGCGTTTCAATCTGGCGGGCCTGAACCGATCCATCCGGGTAGCCAAAGGTACCTAAGCCTCCCGCTAGGCGATGGGCCTCCTGCTCGGCTTGGCGGCGATCCGAGCCGGCCAACCCCGTCGTCTGTAACCGCTGAAGAGCCTGTTCTAGAAGGGCGAGGCGTTCGGGTAAAGCATCCCGAAAGCGCTGGGTGAGGGCAGCTAAACCAGCGGCCATTCCCTCCGTTACGGAGCCCCCCCCAGAGCCATTCCCCCTAGCCCCCTGACCATTGCCGTGGTGATCGGAGGAACCGTGGGCATCGTCACCGGCGTAGCCATTGCGGTTGTCATTGTGGTCGCCCTCCCAGGAGCCATCGTAACCGTTAGGGTGGACCAGGCTAGGGGCTTCGGAGTGACCGTTAGAGCGCTTTGGACGAGAATCAGCGGTTGCGGGGGGGAGCACCTCGGTGAGCCCATCGGTCGAGCCATCCCCCTGGGACTCGGATCGAGATCGGGACTGTGTGGGGCTGGTCGAACCACCGAACTCCTCAGGGACGGGGGACGGTTCCATCGATTCCCCCAGTCGATAACCCAACCCATACACCGTTTGGATGACCGTCTCCGCAACGCCACTGCGCTTGAGACGATTGCGCAAATCCTTCACCAGGTTGGTCACGGCCCCCTCGGTGGGGGAGTCGTCTATCGCCCAGAGGTGATCCAGAATGGTGCTGCGGCTAAAGACCCGGTGCGGATGACGCAAAAACAGCTCCAGCAGGCCATATTCCTTGGGGGTGAGGGGCACCACTTCACCATCGTAGGTGACCTGGGCAAGGCCCGGATCAAGCTGAATGCGCCCCCACACCAGGGAAGGGATCTCGGTAGCCACCGCCCCCCGCCGCAGTAAGGCCCGTACCCGCCCTTCGTTTCGAGTGCGGCGGGCTTTAATGC
>CAZWNR010000447.1:0-3880 GCA_964635665.1 uncultured bacterium
TGGATGGTGACGCCGCTGAAGTCGGCCCCCATGGCTTGACCCATTTGCTGTTGTAGGGCGAGATCTAGGGTTTGGCCGCTGCCCCTAGCTTGGGAAATGGCGGATTCTAGCGAATCTGAGGCTGGCCCCCCTGCCACGGCTTCGGTGGCGGGGCGCATTTGCAGTTCGTCTTCCTCGGGCATCTCTAGCCGTTGAAGCATGGGCTTCATTTGCAGTTCGTCTTCTTCCAGGGCATTACGCTGCAAGAGGGGCTTCATTTGCAGTTCGTCTTCCTCGGGCATCTCTAGCCGCTGGATAGCCGGGGAAGGGTGGACTTGGTTGGCACTGGGTGAATGAATGTGTTGCACCACTTGGCTAGCCACCCGGTCAGCTTCTTGCTCATACTTATCGCCCACTGCACCGATGGTGAGCTTGGGTTGAATCGGTTGCCTGCTAGTGCCGCTTGGGTCTTGGATGGTAAAGGTATGGAAAGACACCTCAGGAGCGGCACCTATGGAGTCTGGGGACAGAGCCTCTGGGGCGGTCTGGGCCTCGGGGACTGGCGCAAAGGGGCGAGGCTGGAAAGTGGCTGGGGTATGGCCTGTCGGAGTCGGAGAAGATTGGTTTTTCCGAGAGAGGTTATCTTTCATCGCGCTTACCTCTAGCCTGCACCGGGCTGATTACCTAGGTTTTCAGCCCCACTATGTCACAGGAGCCTGGGCTTGTTCCTTAGCCAATGGTCGAAGATCTAGGCAAATTCCTAGGGCGCACAGACCTACCCTTTTGCCTTGAAGGAATCCAGAAGGGGGAGGGCAGAATCTATGTTGATTTTAGGTTCGACGTTCGGCGGTCAGCGACGGTCTCCCTAGTGACGATCTACGTAGTCGTCGCGGATACCCTTGGCATTGAGGGCTTCCCCTAGACGGCTGAGGGCGTGAACGTAGGCGGCGGTGCGACCAGAGATAGCTTTTTCCTGGGCAATTTGCCAAATCTGTTCGGCTTCGGCCACCATCATCTGCTGTAGACGGCTATTGACTTCGTGGCGCGACCAATAGAGCCCGCTGCGGTTTTGTACCCATTCAAAATAGCTGACGGTGACGCCCCCAGCGTTGACCAAAATGTCGGGGAAAACGGTGATGCCCTTGTCTTCCAAAATCAAATCGGCGTCGGCGGTGATGGGGCCATTGGCCACCTCAAAAATGTAGCGAGCCTGGATTTGGTCGGCATTTTCGGCGGTAATTTGGTTTTCTAGCGCCGCCGGAATCAAAATATCCACATCCAGGGTCAGCAGTTCTTCGTTGGTAAGGGTGGTGTGATCCTGCACGATATTGCAGACGGTGCCCTCGCAGTAGACCGCTTGCAGGCGACGGTGGTTAGCCTTGAACTGTTGAATGCTGGGAATATCTAGCCCATTGGGGGAAAACACGCCGCCCTGGGAGTCGCTGACCGCCACCACCCGATACCCGGCATCAAACAGCAGCCGCGCCACAATGCTGCCTGCATTGCCAAAGCCCTGCACCGCCACCGTGGTCATTTGGGGTCGTTTGCCCACTTTGGCCATCATCGCTTCGATCACGTAAAACGCGCCCATGCCCGTGGCGGTATCGCGCCCCTCGCTGCCGCCCATGCTCAGGGGTTTGCCCGTAATCACCGCCGGACAATGCTGCCGCCGAATGATGCTGTACTGATCTATCATCCAGCCCATAATCAGGGCGTTGGTGTAGACATCGGGGGCGGGAATGTCCACATTGGGGCCAATGAAATCGGCGATGGCGTCGATGTAGCCTCGGCTGAGCCGCTCTAGCTCAAACTTCGAGAGTTCCTTGGGGTTGACGGTGACGCCACCCTTGCCGCCGCCTAGGGGCAAATTTAAGGCCGCACATTTAAACGTCATCCAAAAGGCGAGGGACTGCACCTCATCGAGGGTGACGCTGGGATGGTAGCGAATGCCGCCCTTGGCGGGGCCACGGGTATCGTCGTAGCGCACCCGATAACCCTGAAACACCCGCAAACTGCCGTCGTCCATCCGCACTGGAATCGACACCGTTAGGCTGGCCTTGGGATAGCGAAGCCGCTCTGAGGCATCCTCGGAAATGGTGACGTACTTGAGGGCGCGCTCTAGGCGACGGTTAGCATCGGACAGAATGGAGGTGGTCATAAAATCCCTGGAAAGCGTTGGGAAAGCACCCCATGGGGCCAGATTATCCCCCTAAGCTGCAATCTATCCTCAACATTCCGCGAAACGATCCCCGACGCTGCACGCGGCAATAATTTGTATTGTATGTAACCAAATCAGGGTGTCAGGCTTTATAGAAGGGGCGCTTCACCACCTGGGCGGGGCGCTGCTGGCCGCGAATATCCACCGCTAGGGATTGTCCAACTTTGGCGAGGGCACTGGGAACGTAGGCCAGGGCAATGGGGGTATTCAAGGTGGGGGACAGGGTGCCGCTGGTGACGATACCCACGGGTTCGCCCCCATGGAGAACGGGATAATCGTGGCGAGCAATGTGGCGCTCGGACAAGGACAGCCCCACTAAGCGACGGGATACCCCTTCGGATTTCTGCTGTTCTAGGACGGGCCGACCGATGAAGTCACCCACTTCATCCAAATGCACCAGCCAGCCTAGGCCAGCCTCTAGGGGGCTGGTGGTGTCGTTGATGTCTTGGCCGTAGAGGGCCATGGCGGCCTCTAGGCGCAGGGTATCGCGGGCACCCAGGCCACAGGGAGCAACGCCCGCTTCCAGCAAGGTGTCCCACAATTCCCCGGCGGTGGCGGGGTCGAGCATGATCTCAAAGCCGTCTTCCCCGGTGTATCCGGTGCGGGCTAGGAAGGCGGGTTTGCCAAGTACCGTGCCGTCTACATGCCCAAAACGTTCTACCGCAGAAAGGTCTTCGTCCACGCAGGTTTGCAGAATGGCGACGGCCTTTGGCCCCTGCACCGACAGCAATGCAAAGTCGCTAGATTGATCCACCAGTTCCACCCCGGTTCCGGCCAAATGCTCTAGAAACCAGGCTTTGTCCTTGTCGGTAGTAGCGGCGTTGACGATGGTAAAGACCTGTTCGATGCCCGATGCATCCCGATCCTTCAGGTAAATAATTAGGTCGTCAATGATGCCACCTTGGGGATTCAGCAACACCGTATATTGCGCCTTGCCGGGAGTCAGCCGTCCTAAATTGGAGGGCACCAACCGTTGCAGAGCCGCCAAGGCTCCGTTGCCGCGAAACAGAATTTTGCCCATGTGGGAAATGTCAAACAAGCCCGCCTGGGTGCGGACGGCTTCATGTTCCTGCTTGATGCCGCCAAACTGCACGGGCATTTCCCAACCGGCAAACTCGGTCATCCGGGCCTTCAGGTCTAGGCAGCGGGAATACAGGGGCGTTTGGAGCAGGGACATAACAATATATTGGTTGAATGATTCAGCTAGTATAGTGAACTCTAACGATGGCAAAATCCCAAGCATCCGAAACCGTGCCCAAGGCCATGGCGGCGAAGTTCGACAGCATTGTGGAACTGACCGACCAATTTGCCCAGCAGCATCTCAATGACGAGTATGCCCAACTGATTCGCCAAGCCACGGCGGCCCTCTGCCGAAAGCGGCCTTCCCCCCTCGAAAAAGGACAGGCGAAATCCTGGGCCTGTGGCATCGCCCACGCGGTGGGGATGGTCAATTTTCTGTTCGACAGTTCCCAAACGCCCCATATCAGCGCCAAAAATCTCTATGGGTGGTTTGGGGTGGCGGAAAGTACCGGGCAAGGGAAATCCAAGGTGGTGCGCGATGCGCTGAAGATGCGGCAGCTCGACCCCGACTGGTGCTTGCCCAGTCGAGTGGAGGATAATCCGCTGATTTGGATGCTGTCGGTGAATGGGCTGCCCATGGATATCCGCCGGGCACCGCTGGGG
>CAZWNR010000448.1:0-3878 GCA_964635665.1 uncultured bacterium
CCAGCCCGACACCGTGGCCTACTATGTGGCGGAGCGAGTCATGTTTAGGGGCCGCTGGATTCGACGCAGCACCCAGTTTCCCCGCTACCAACTGCGTCTGCTGAAGCGAGGTCAGGTATGGTTTGACGACTATGGCCACACCGAACGGGAGGTGGTAGACGGCCCCACCGGATTTCTGAAGGAAACCTACCCCCACTACACTTGCAGCAAGGGCCTCAGCCGCTGGATTGACAAGCACAACCGCTACTCCACCGACGAAGCCAAAGAAACCCTGCGCCAGATCGAAGGCGGCACCGTAGACTGGCAAGCCCTGCTGTGGGGCCGCTCCGAGGTAGAACGTCGCCGCGCCCTGAAGGACTTATCCCTGCGGCTGCCCGCCCGCCCCCTGGTGCGCTGGTTTTACATGATGTTTATCCTGGGCGGCATCCTAGATGGGCGAGCCGGAATGGCCTGGTGTACCCTGCAAGCCTTCTACGAATATCTGATTGTGCTGAAGGTGCGCGAACTGCAACACCCGGAGTACCTCACGGGCGTCGCCAATCCAGCCAATTCAGCCCATTCCGATTCCCCCGAAGCCCTCCATCCCTAGGCGGTATCATGGGCCTGAGCGGCCTTCTTGCACCCCATGACTCCCACCCAACTTCTCACCCTCTTGCAAACGGGTGGAAACTCCCTGGTGGAGTTCAAAGCCGCCGCCGTTCATCCCGATAGTAAGGATCAGGCAACGCCCCTTTGAACCGGGGGTACGCGATCAGAATTGAGCATTCCATGGTCTCACTGAACCAAGAATCCCATTGGCTTTAGCCGTGAGAGTGCCAACCCATCAGCCCCCGATAAACCGCCTCGGTCTTGGCGGCTAGGGTGGGCCAGCTATAGCGTTCCTGCACCTTTTGGTAGCCCGCCTGGCCCATCTGAGTCGCGGTTTCAGGATGGTTGAGCAACTCCAGAATGCGACCCGCAATGTCGGGAACCGATTGGGCCACCAAATAGCCATCCTGCCCATCGCTCACCACCTCCGCCACCGCCGGAATGTTACAGCCAATCACGGGCTTACCAAAGCTCCAGGCTTCCGTATACACCCCGCCAAAGCTCTCCTGGCTGGAGGGCACACAGAGCAGGTCGCAGGCGGCGAGGGCGTTGGTCTTCTTCTGCAAATCCACCGATCCCAGCCGATGAACACGCGGATCCGCCATCTCCGCAAAGGCCCGCTCCGAATCCTTCACCGCTGGGCCGATGAAGACAAACTGGGCCTCCGGCTGCTTGGCCCACACGGTCTTGGCGGCCTCCAACACCTGCCGAAAGCCCTTGTAGGGATAGTGCTGCCCCAAAAACAGCACCATCGGCCCCGCAATGCCGTGGCGGCGACGAAAGTCCTGGCCATTCGCCTGAGAAGCCAGCACGGGGCCATGCCCCGTCACATGAATGCGGTCTTCCTGAACGCCCAGCCCATGGAGAATCTTGGCCTCGGCCTGGGTGAGGGCAATCACCGCATCGGCCCGCTGATAGAGTTTGATGTATTCCCGATACCGCCAGCCCACCCAGCGAGGATGATGCACCGGGGTCAAAATAAAGGGAATCCCTCGCCGCTGCGCCGCCTGCCAACTGGCGTAGGTCAACCCCTCCCGACCAATGCGGACGTTATGAATCAGGTCACTTTTGTGGGCAAACGCTTCGATGGATTCCTCAATCACCGCCGCAATCGGGGGCAAGGCCACCGCCATCCACGGGTAGTACAGCGGCAACCAGGGGGCCATCCGCAGTTTCTTGCCCCAACCCAACCCCAACCGATGGACGGGAATGCCATCCACCTCGTAATCGTAGGGCCGAGCATGGGCTTTGAGGGTAGTACCCAGCAGCCAGTCGGTACGGTTGTGGTTCCAAAAGGTGGCAACTTGAGTGGCATGCCGCCCCTGCAACTGCTGCGCCAACAGGTGCTGATGAAGCTGGGCACCGCCAATGTAGGGCGGGTAGGCGGTGAGGGTGTAGAGAAGGTTCATGACCCAAGAATAATCTTTCAACTATTAACCCTGATCCTGACGGCTAACGTAGCGGCCTATCGCTCGTCTGAGCGACTAGGCTCTCGTAAAGGGTCTGCTGCCAGTGTAAGGGCAAGTCCTGCATCTGCCTCCAGGTGTGGGACTTATCCAGCACCGAGTAGGCGGGGCGGCGGGCAGCGGTGGGAAATTCTGCCGTGGTGACAGGCACAACGGGCACAGACCTCTCTAGCAGATTCAACTGGCGACCGTAGTGCTGGATGGCGACGGCAAAGTCGTACCAACTGGCGACCCCGGCATCGGTGACGTGGTAGAAGCCTTGCCAATTCTGGGATAAGCCCCACCAAAGCACCCTCGCCAAGGTAGCCGTAGCGGTGGGGGCACCCACCTGATCCGCGACTACCCTAACCTCTGGTTTTTCGCCCATGAGCCGTAGCATGGTGGTTACAAAGTTGCGGTGGGTGGCGTCATAGACCCAGGCGGTACGCACAATCAGCGCCGTTTCTCCTAATCGGTCTTGCACGGCCTGCTCACCCATGAGCTTACTTTCGCCGTATACGTTCAAGGGATTGGGGGTGGCTGCTGGGGGGTAGGGGGTAGAGCGCTGGCCATCGAATACAAAATCTGTGGAAATATGCAGCAAACGCCCCCCGGTTTTAGCCAGGGCTTCGGCCAAATAGCCAGGAGCTTGACCATTCACCGCAAAGGCCAGATCCGACTCCTGTTCCGCCCGATCCACCGCCGTATAGGCAGCAGCATTGATCACCCAATCGGGCTTGATTTCCTGGATTCGGCCAACAACGGCGATGCGATCTGTAATGTCAAGCTGACCGCGACCGAGGGCAACCACTTCGGCGTTGGGAGGAGCCGAGGTGATGAGAGCTTGCCCTAGTTGGCCATTGGCTCCGGTAATCAGTATCTTGCCCATGGTCGTTAGTGGCTGGGCCGTCATGGCACTACCTCCCCATAGCAAGGGAGTCTATCGGGAGTGAGATCCGCTAGGTATGGGGCCTGGGCATCCTTGGGAGACAGTTGGGGATCGGTCAAGGGCCAGTTGATCTGAACATCTGGATCATCCCAACGCAGGCTAATTTCAGTTTCTTTGTGGTAGAAATCGGTGCATTTGTAGGCAACCAAGGCCGTTTCGCTGAGGACACAAAAGCCATGGGCAAATCCCTGGGGTATCCAAAGTTGATGCTTATTCTCATCGGATAAGGTGGCCCCAGCCCATTGACCAAAGGTGGGCGACCCAACCCGCACATCAACCGCTACATCGAACACTTCGCCTTGCAAGACGTAAATAAGTTTTCCCTGGGGATAGGGCCACTGCAAATGCAGTCCTCGTAATGTGCCATGTTTAGAGCAGGAGAGATTATCTTGCACAAAGTGAGGCCCAATGTGGTGGTGACCGTAGCGCTCCCACTGGTAGGTTTCTAAAAAGAATCCTCGACCATCAGTATGCACCGTAGGTTCAACGATTTTAATATCGGGTAATCGAGTAGAAAAAACCTTCATATAGCAAGCTTAGATCCGACATTCCGCAGGTTGACAGGGGTTAATTTAGGAGATAGTAGCGGCAGGGTGGGAAGCCCATGAGACGAACGATTTTGGTGCGTTCTTCCGAGAGGTTACTGACCTGCCGGGAAGAGTCGATTGAGACGAGGTGAATGGCCTGGAATTTCTGCAAAATCCAACGAAAGGTGGGAAGGCGGGTCGGGCGCTGCTTTTGGTCAAGCACCGTGTCATCAGCTTGAGCGAGTTGGGCTCTGAGTTTACGTTGGCCGAGACTGTAGACGAGCAGCGTCAAGGCCATGACGAGGTCGAGAGCTCTATCTACCAGGATTTGAGCCGCCTTGAGCGTTTGTGGCACTCGGCTCAACCACG
>CAZWNR010000449.1:0-3851 GCA_964635665.1 uncultured bacterium
AGGGCGGCACAGGCTTCTTCCACGGTGAGGCAAACCTGCAAAAAGTCGCTCAGTTCGCTCAGCAAAATTTGCTCGGTGTGGCGCTGGTTGAGATCGGCGATGCGCACCTCTAGTTCCTGGTTAGCCCGTTGTAGAGCTTGTTCCGAGCGTTTCAGCCTGCTGATGTCGCGGAAGGTAACGGCAAACCCATCCCCCAGTTTGACCACCACATGCTCAAACCAGGATTCCATGCCGTCGCGGTTGTAGTAGAACTCCCGGTGGCTGGGTTCGCCAGTCTCTACCACCTGCACATAGCTGTCAAACAGGCCATCTTCTCGATGACCGGGCAACACTGCTAGTAGGCGCTGGCCGATCAGGTCTTCTGGGGGACGTCCCACCATTTGGTAGGCGGTGGGATTGCCAAGGATGTATTCAAAGTCCACGATCTGTCCATGCTCACTGCGCACCGACCGAAAGGCAATGATGCCATCCAAGGAACTATTGAGGACACTGCTGAGCCGCAGTTCTGATTCCCGCAGGGCGTCCTGGGTCACCACCAGTTGGGTAATGTCGGTTACCAGGCTAATGCACCCCGCAAACTGTCCCGCCTCATCCCGCAGTGCCGAGGCCGACACAATCCCCCACAGGGGGCTACCATCGCGGCCTTTGAATTTAAACGGATGTTGCTCTTCAATGCCCTGCTGCCGCCGGGTAAGGTAGGTCTGGGCCTGGGGCCGATCATCGGCGGACATAAAGTGGGTCAGCGGCCACCCTTGCATTTCAGTGGGCGCATAGCCCAGCATATCGGCCATCCGCTGGTTCACAAAGGTGGTTTTACCCTCCCGGTCTAACATCCATACCCCTTCCAGGGTGGTTTCTACCACGTTGCGATAGCGGGCTTCGCTGGCCTGGAGCACCAACTCGGCGGTGCGGCGGTCGGTAATGTCGCGGGCCGCCGTGTAGATGGTGGTGCCAACCGCGACGGATTGCCATTCAATCCAGCGGTAGGTGCCATCGATACAGCGAAATCGGTTGACAAAGCCCGACACCTCTTCCTGGTGGATAAGCCGCATCATCTGGGTTTGGGTGGCCTCTAGGTCCTCGGGATGAATGTAGTCTAAAAAGTAAGCCCCCTCCAGATCGGTCACGGGGTAACCGAGAACCTTTTCCCATTGACGATTGAGGCGACGAAAATAGCCCTGGGTATCAGCAATACAGAGTAGGTCAATGGAAACTGAGAAGAACTGGTCAATTTCCGCTGTTTTTTGCTGAAGTGCCTGTTCGGTGCGCTGGCGTTCAGCCTCGCTGCGTTTGCGATCACCGATGTCTCGCACAATCTTAGATGCCCCCACCACCACCCCATCGCGGTTGCGCAGGGCCGACAGGGTGAGGGCCACATCGATGCGATGGCCTTCGCAGTGCAGGCGTTGGGTTTCGTAAGGGGCGATGGTTTCTCCGGCTGTCAGGCGATGCAGTTGATCGTCTGCCTCGGCGCGCAGTTCAGCCGGGATCAGGCGATGTATGGACTGGCCTAGGATAGCCTCGGTGGGGTAGCCATAGATCTGCGTAGCCGCCGGGTTCCAACTGGTAATCAGGCCGTCTAAGTCAACGCTGATGATGGCCTCCTGGGAGGATTCAACAATGGCAGCCAGTTGACTTTTCTCAACTTCCAATCGAGCCACCTTTTCCTCTAGTACGGCGGCTAGGTTGTACAACTCTAGGGGGTTGAGAGCCTGGAGCAAGCTGGTTTGGGTGACAATACCCAGCAGTTCCCCCCGTTCCCCCGTCACCGCCACCCGCCGAATCCAGTGCTGGCCCATCATTTGCTGCACCGCCCAAAGGGTATCCTCTGGCCCCACCGTAAACACAGGGCTACTCATCACTACCTCTGCCCGATGGTCTGCAAGGGTCAGCCCTAGGGACTGAAACTGAACAATATCCCGCTCAGTGACAATGCCCACCGGCATGGCTGGAGAAGAGGATTCTGAGGTTTGGGGCAGCGTAATCACCACCGAACTAATGCGGTGGTGGGCCATCCGCTGAGCAATATGCAGCAGGGTAGCCGTGGGAGCAGCGCACACCACATGGCGACTCATTACCTCTGAAACCGACCGCAGCCGCAGCAGATCCACAGGGCGGGTCACCTGGCGCAGGCTATCGTGGGTCAGTAGGCCTACCAGTTGATTGTGGTTGTCCACAATGGGCAAATGGCGGATGTGGTGCTGCTGCAATAGGTTCACCACGGTAAATAAATCCGTTAGTTCTGACTCTCGTAGGGTAACCACGGGGCTAACCATCGCCTGAGCAACCCGCAATTCATCCAGGGGCTGCTGCTGTGCCCCTAACCGCACCAAGTCTCGCTCCGTCAAAATTCCGACCACCTGTCGTTCCCCATTCACCACCACGCAGCTCGATGGCGCTTGATAGGGAGCGGGTAATTCCCGGACTCCTGGGCCAGAAAGGTTGCAGGACAGCCCCGCACTTCCCATCTGAATCACCGCTTCTAGCACCGTATCCTGGAGATTAACCGTGAGGGAATCTCGAATAATGGCGGCCCGGAGATCAGTAGACGCTAACCCCAGGGTATCGGTTAAAGGAAAAACGCTAGGGGGTTCAGAAGAAAGATCTGCCGTACTTGGGATACCGGGGCCAAACATAGACGGAAACTAGGCAAAAGAGCGACGATTTAGGCAGCCTTATCCCAGAATATGAGTTAAAGCTCTCCGAAACATGATTTCCTACAGATCTTTTCAAAGCTTTGCGGATTTCTCCTGTTTTTTAAGCAATCTACCTGTGCATCACCCACCCACATCTTGCATTTATTGCCCTGTGATGCGTACAAATTCCGTGGGTGATGCCCCCTCTCTTGATGCAGGGTTGCTTCATAAGTTGCCTAATAAAAGCTTCTGCACCGGATACAGCAACCTCGCCCCTACTGCCTTAACCTAGAGACGAGGGTATTGCTTGCGTCCCGTCAGGGTAGACTTTTAGGAATTTGGTTCACAATTTTGGTCAGTCAATGAGCGTTTCTTCACCTAGATGACCAAGGTTTTCACGGTCAGTTTCACAGGCTAATTCACCATCGATAGCGGTTCTCTAGGTGAAGGTCAAAGTTTAACCAAATTCAGCCTGCAGAGCATCATCGGCATCATCGGCAATGGTGGCAACGATGGTCATCAAACGAGAAATTTCGGCAGCGGAAATATCCTGCAAAATGCGGCTAGAAATAACGAGTACCTGGTTCCCAGAGAGGCCAAATCGAGCCTCTAGGGTTTCGTAGCAATTTTTCTCTAGCAGGTGCTTCATCAGCCGGGGTTCGTCCCTAACGGGCAGGGTTAACACCGGAGACCAAACCGTCAGCGTATCGGAAACCGTTTCCCCAGTTAGTTGCACATAGACATCAATACTGCCGTACTTAAATGCCCAGAGATGCCCATCAGTTTTTTTTTGCACCCGTGGGCCATCCCCTTGATCTAAGCTCGTCAACACCGCCTCAATGGTCTCAATGTAGGAGGTGCTTTCCATGGCATCTTCAGGGCTAGGGGCCGATAGATCGAGTTCTACAGTATTAGCAGTCATCACACACAGTTCCCTTTAGGCGATCACATGCCGATGATAACGCCCCCGCCCCAACCCCAGGCAGCGTTCCGCATCAAATCGAGACAGAACGTGGAGACAGAAGGCCAGCATCCTGAGCCCCACCCAGTGGGTCTGATGGTCTACCCGTGGCATGGCTTGGGATCGCCCCCAGGATCCCAGGGCGGCAGAGACAGGAAGGGGGAGTCCCCTGGGGATGACTACAATGGAAATGCTGTTTACTTTGCTCACCCCCCGTGGTTCCCCTTCGCGACAACATGCCTACCCGCCGCACC
>CAZWNR010000450.1:0-3849 GCA_964635665.1 uncultured bacterium
AGCGTAAAAGTTAGACCGCTAGGTACCTGATTACCTGACACATCTCCAACGTAGTAGCGCGTCCAGTCAAATTTGTAGGGTGCATTCGCGCAGCAATGCACCACCTAGAGCCTTGGACAGAGAAACCAGACCCAATGTTTTAGACCTGACGCACCACTACGTTGGAGATGTGTCAGGTAATCAGGTACCTAGCGGTCTAACTTTTACGCTTTACCCCCCTTATCAAGGGGGGCAGGGGGGATCATCGCAATCAACTTCACCCAAGTGAAGCTCGCTATAAAAGAGTAGGCTAATCGTGTAATTTAGCCTCGATCAACCGCAGGGAAAGAATTAACTCGGCCACCACCCGCTGAAAGGCATAGTACCATCCAGCCCAGCCATCGAGAATGCCCCCTTTTAGAATCAAACAATAGACCAAAATGATAGGAGCAGAAAGACCGGGAATATGGCGAATACGATCACTCCAACCCAACTCTTTAAGGGAGGTGTTTAATTGTTTTTTAACTTCTAACAGGGCGTAGCGATCCTGCGCCCAAAGCCAGCGACTTAGAGGCTTGCGGTCATCGTGCAGAATGGGGCTTTTGAGGGTAGCCGTTGTGCCCCAGCACTGCAATAACTGAGTATGGCCGTCATCCATATAGATGGCTTTATTTTGCCGAAATAGGGCCGCCCTTGGCGGCAGAATGTTTCCCCTTAGGGGCTTTCCAAAGACGCAGTATTGGAAGGGGATTCTGTAGCAATCCACGGCACATTCTGGGTTAAGGGTGATCAACTCTTCAATTAATTCATCACTCAAACAATAGTCAGCATCCAAGGAGAGTACCCAGGGAGTTTTGACTAAAGACAGGCCATAGTTCCACTGAGCGGCATGGGTATCAAACGAGCGCTGGTATACCTCTGCCTGGGGATAATTATCTAGAATATCCAGGGTTTCGTCGGTGCTGAAACTGTCTACTACCACGATGCGATTGGCCCAGGTTAAGCGTTGCAAGGTGCGGCTGATATTGTCGGCTTCGTTGTAGGTCAAAATCACTGGCGTAATAGAGGCCAGCATGGGGTTTACGGATTGGGTGGAAAGGGTGAGGACTTGCATAGGTTCTGGGTGGGTAGGCGAGGGTCGTAGCTAGGACAACAGGGCTTAAACGAATTGCCTGACACATCTCCGAAGTAGGTTGGATGCCGATTTGTTGTCCCCAACACTCACTGAGAATTTCGGGGTTTTTGGGTTCTGCCATCGCGCCACCCAACCTACAGAAAATCGAGGTTTTTTGGTTTTTTTAGTCAGCTAGGGACTTGGGATGGTTCTGCCCTACTTGAAATTTGGGATGCGTCGATTTTCTGGTGGATTAGACGAGCATATTGATCTATCAATCTAGCAGCTTGGGTTGGCCAGCTAAATTGAGTTTCCACCAGGGTTCGACCGTTTTGGCCATCTCTACAAGCGAGGTCGGGATGGTGAAGATAGTGCTGAATGGCCGTCGCCAAGGCAGGGAGATGGGCGGTTGTTACTAGGCCCGTTTGGTGGGTTTGGATCAGGGGTGAAATCGCCACCTCCGGCGTCGTAATTACGGGCAATCCGGCGGCCATAGCTTCTAGAACGGCAATCCCTAAATTCTCTGAGTAGGAGGGCAGCACAAACAGGTCAGATCCCTGGAGCAGCAGGTTTTTTCGTTCGCCGCTGACAAAGCCAACTTGTCGAATTTGCTGGCTCAATCCTGCAATCCGAATGCGCTGGTTAATCAAGGTTTCATACCCAGCATCGCCACTGCCCGCAACCACCAGCGTCACGTTTTCTTCAGGCAACTTGGCCAAGGCATCGATTAAATGCTCAATCCCTTTTTTGGGGTGCAGCCGTGAGAGAAACAGCAGAATTTGGTGATCGGCAGGAATCTGTAATTCGGCTTGCAATTGTTGACGAGCATCGCTTAAAACGGCGGGCACCTGCACCCCGTGGGGCAGAATGAAGCTTGATCCGCCGAACCCGGCTTCTAGGGCTTCTTGTTGCTCTTGAAGGGTGGTGAAATGGAGGGCTTCGCTAGCTTGCAACAATCTGCGCCCCACACTATTTAGGTAGATCTGTTTCTTGGTGCGGCCCTGCTCCAGCGACCAGCGGCACAGAGAACCGATGGGACGCACAACGTAGGGCACGGCCATCGCCTTGGCCACGGCCATCGCCATCGTGGTGGGATAGTTAAAAATCGCGTGGATGTGAACCAGGTCAAACTCTGGGACGTGCCGCCCCAGCCAGGGGGCCATGGTCGGGGCCATGGCAAATTCCCGCAGTGCCGCCCGCTGAGACAGCACCCTAGGAAAAATCCAGACAGGAACGGAAGGGCCAACCAGCTCGGGAATAGAACCGCTGTCGATGCGCTGCCCAAACGGGGCCGAGAAGGTGGTCTCTCCGTGGTCATTGGTGGTGGCTACGACGGCATCAATACCCTGCTGGCGTTGGGCTTGCACCATTTCGAGCAGGGCTTGGCTGGGGCCACCCCGAACGGGAGATAGGGAGGGGATGATGTGGAGAATCTTCATCATGGATGGGCCTGAATGGGAGGTGGACGGTAGAGGGCGGTAGGTTAAATCCGGCTGGTGTGCCCTGGTCTCGGTGGGCGGGGAGCCCCCGCCCCTACGGGTGGTTGGGCTGGGAATCGGGGGCTCCTCACTCGGACTTGGTATCACCGCGAAATCTGTAATCTCGCGGGATGCAACGGCTCTGCAGACTGGTCGAGGGGTGAGGCGGCAGGTTGTAAGAGTTGGGAGAGATGTCCGGCCAGAATGCGTTGAAAGGTGGGCTGGCCAAAGGCTTGGATGACGTTTCGCCGGAGCATTTGGGGTTCGTACATCAGGGCATTGGGGTAGGTGCCAGACAAAATTTGGGTCAGGGTGGTGGCGATGGCATCCACATTGTCTGGATTGACCAGAGCCCCAAGTTCTCCCTGCCTGAGGGCATTTTGACCACCGTCGAATCCGGCTAGGACGGGTTTGCCGCTGGCCATGGCTTCTAGGTAAACAATGCCGAAGCCTTCGAGCTTGCTGGGCATGGCAAACACATTGCAGAGGGCGTAGTGGTCGGGCAGTTCGTCATCGGCAATGAACCCAGCCAGGGTGACGCTATCTTGCAGGTTACGTTCGGCAATCAGCCGCTCTAGGCGGGGGCGGTCGTCGCCTTTGCCGACAATCAGGTAATGCACGTTGGGGAGGGATTTGCGGATTTCAGGCATTGCCGCCAAAATCTGGTCGTAGCTGTGGAAGGGTTCGCCTGCCGCCAGTCGATTAACGGTGAGGATGACAGGTTGATCGGGTTGCAGACCATAGCGCTTGAGCAGGTGGTCGGGTTTGGCCTTAACCTGAAACCGATTGGCATCAAAGGTGTTGGGCAAAATGCCCAGGTTCTGAAGGGCTTGGGACTGGCGGATGCGGTCGCAGGTAAAGCCACTCACCGCCAAAATTCGGTCGGCCCCGGCCATGCCCCGCCGCACCTGGGGCTTCTCCACATCCCAGGCTTCAAACCCGTGGGCTATGCCAACGTAGGGAATCCCAACCAGTTTTTTGAGGGCATGGGCCACCGGCGTAAAGTTGACGTGGGTGGTGATGATCAGGTCGGGCCGTTCCCACAGGGCATCCTGAAACGTCTGGGCGGCAAAGAAGGCCGTCCGTAACCGGGGGTGGACTTGCCCAGCGGTGTGAAAGGTGAGTCGGGAGACACCTTTCCGCGACAACCCCATGGGCCGATCATGCATGGTAAACACGCGCAGGGTGGCCTCCGGTAAGACAGCCTTGAGAGCCTGGAGCAGAAAGCCTGAGTAGGTTTGAATGCCGCCTTTGAAGTCAAAGAGGCCAGGGGTCCAG
>CAZWNR010000451.1:0-3840 GCA_964635665.1 uncultured bacterium
GCCGAACACAGCGAACACCAGATTCTCAAGGGTAGCCTCACTACCTCCGCCATTACCATTGCCAAAGCCCTGGGCCAGCACTGAGGTGGCGGGGGCGGCATTGGCAATGGGAATGGCGGAGGTAGTGAGGCTACCCTTGAGAATCTGGTGTTCGCTGTGTTCGGCCCCTTCTAGTTCTAGGGTGGCTTCAAAGGTTTCGGCTTCGTTGATCTGCTGCACCCCGGCCAAAATGTAGGCCAGCACCCCAAAGCGATTTTTCATCTCGCGGTTGGCCCGGTTCACGTAGTCGGCCTCAAAGCCAACGCCCGCCAGCAAAATCATAGGTCTGCCGTTGCAGCGGGCCATGTCTACGGTGCGGGTGTTGCCCGCCAGGATGATGCCACAGGCCCCTTGAATGGCGCTAGGAATGCCCAGGGCGGCGGCAAAGGCATTGGCGGTGCCGCGTGGAATAATGCCCAGGGGAATCCCGGTTTCGAGCACGACCCCCGCCACCTCCGATACGGTGCCATCGCCACCGGAGGCAATCACCAAATCCGGGCTCTTGGTCAGCGCTTCTCGGGCTTGGTCTGCGGGGGAAACGTCAGGGCTGGTAAAAATTACGTTCACCTGCACCTGGGGTTCTAGCAGGCGCTTAATCAGGGCCAGGTCATTGTCAGGGTTGCCCTGCCCCGATACGGGGTTAAAAATTAGATGGGCAATGCGGGCCTTGCCCAGATGCTTGATCACCGCCTCCGCCGTAGCCAGGTTGGTGGCGAGGGGCACGTTATGCACCTCACAGACCCGCAGCAGGGCGCGAATATCCGGTTCGTGGGGCTGGGCGTAGAGGGGGTCAATCAAAAAAATGACCGCCGCCACGTCCCCAACCGCTACCCGTGCGGCAATCTGAGCATCTCCGCCTAGGGGGCCAGACAATAAACATTCCACCGATAGGCCCGCTTGCTGCTGCAACCGTCCACCTGTGGTGCCTGTGGCAATCAGGTAGTAGCGAGACAAAATCGCCTTAAAGCGTTGGCCAAAGGCCACTATGTCGTCTTTTTTGCCATCGTGGGCAATCAGGGCAATTTGAGTGGGCATCGCGTCTTCGTTCAATCAGCCTTGTTTATCCTAGCGACCCAAACAAGCGGTCGCTCTTGAAGATGACCGCACCCTATCATTGGCGAAGCACCCCACCCTAACCGCTGGTGACCGAAAGGCCATCGACTAGTACCGAGGGGGTATAGCAGGCTCCGTTCCAATCGGCATCGCTACCAAGTTCCAGGTTGTCTTTCAGCGTACCGTAGACGTTGCCCGCCACCATGGTGTCCTTAACTCGGCCTACAATTTTGCCCCGATGGATGCGGTAGCCCAGGTCAATGTTGACCGAGAAATCGCCGGAAATGCCCGCCCCGCCCCCGAGGATTTGATCCACCAGAATGCCGTGATCTACGCTGGCAATCAGATCATCAAAGGAGCGGGGGCCAGGGGTAATCAACGTGTTGTAAAGGCTGGGGGTGGGGTAGCTGCCGAGGCCGGGACGAAAGCCGTTGCCCGTGGAATGTCCGCCCAGTTGTTGGCCTACTTTGCGGTCGCAATAGAACAGGGTGAGCACGCCTTTGTCGATGAACACCAGCCGTTGGGTGGGGGTGCCTTCGTCGTCGAAGGGGCAGCTAAAGGGGCCAGCCTCCGGGTCTTGGTAGAGGGTAATGGCGGGGGAGATCATCTGCTGGCCCAGGCCATCGCTCCAGGGAGAAGAACGCTCGATCACCCGTTTGCCGCTGAGGGCCGCCTGAAGGGTGCCCCAGAGCATGTCGGCGGCCTTGGCGGTAAACACCACGGGTAACCGCCCAGAGCTGACCGAGGCCGAGGCTTCGGCCCACCGCAGACGCTGAATCAGTTGTTCTACCAAACTAGCCACATCTAAACTATCGCGGCGGGTTTGGCCATCACCCACACTCAAAAAGTCGTCCCCCCGCACCCATTCGGCGGAGGCGTAGCCGCTCAGGGTGGTGTCGCAGTAGAAACTATCGAGCCCCTGGCTGTTGAGGATTCGGGTGGTTTCAATGTCACACTCCATTTCCACGCCGCAGATGACCTCTGGGTAAGCGGTGCGCACTTGATCAATCACCGCTTGGCCCCAATCTACCAGTTGTTCGACGGGTACCGTTTGGCCTAGGTCGGGGTAGCGCTGGCGGGTACCCGTGGCGAGGTTGATGGGTTCTGAATCGTTGAGGGCGCTAATGGCCATGGCCTTATCCACAATTGGTTGGGGATCCACGGGCCCGTAGGCCACCGCCAACCCAGGCCGACCCTTCACCCACAGCCGCAGGGCCGTCCCCAGGGCAGTGGAACTCTCCAACTGCTTGAGGCGGTTGGCCTCAAAAAACACCGGGCGCGACTGGGAGCGCGATTGCAACACCTCCGCCGCCTCCGCCCCAGATTTTAGGGCCAGGTCAAGCAGCTTTTCGGCAAGGGAATCATCCGTGAGGCCAGCAACCATAGAAGGGGGCTATCCAAGGTAGAACAATGCCTTCTCATCTTCCTGGATTGTGGCACCCCTGGAAAGCAAGGCAATTCTGATTCAACGGCAAGACACCCACCTCGATAGTCTGGCCAGCATCCTGCGCGAAGACCGGGTGCGGGCCGTACTAGAAGCCCTGCTGGTAGGGAAAGCATTGGGTGATGTTTCCCGCGATGATCGCCAATTTTTAGTGAATTTAGGGCTGGTCGTCCGCGCCTCCCCTGGGGGACTTGCCCCCTCCAACCCCATCTATCGAGAAGTGCTGCCCAGGGTATTGGCCAGCGGCCCCCAGGATAGCCTGCCATCCATCAGCTCCCGTTGGCTCACCCCGGAAGGACAGCTTGATCCCGATCAACTGCTCACGTCCTTCCTCAGCTTTTGGCGGCAGCATGGGCAACCGCTGCTCAAAAGTGCGCCCTACCACGAGATTGCCCCCCACCTGGTGCTGATGGCCTTTTTGCATCGCGTCATCAACGGCGGCGGCACCCTCGAACGGGAATAGGCCATCGGCTCCGACCGCATGGATCTGTGCCTGCGCTACGGCGATGTCACCCTGGACATTGAGCTAACGGTGTGGCGACCGGGACGCCCCGATCCAATCCAGGCGGGGTTAGATAGACCGCTACCTCGCCGGACTGGGCCTCGATAGCGGCTGGCTGGTCATCTTCGACCAACGCCCCGATCTACCCCCCATCGCCGAACGCACCACCACCGAACCTGCCCAGCCCCCCAGCGGTCGCCCCATCACCGTCATTCGTGGATAGTTCGACCGCCAGCACTGTGGCACAATGGACGATAGTCTAATTTTGTTGTGCCGTAATCCTTAGAGACGCCAGTGAGTTCTACTGCTGCCCCATCCACCCCATCCCCTGCGCCTCGGCGGGCGGTTTTTCCCTTCACCGCCGTCATTGGCCAAGACGACATGAAGCTGGCCCTGCTGCTCAACGTCATTGACCCCAAAATTGGCGGGGTGATGATCATGGGCGACCGAGGCACGGGCAAATCCACCACCATTCGCGCCCTGGCCGACCTGCTGCCCGAAATCGAAGTGGTAGCCGACGATCCCTTCAGTCGGTCGCCCCAAGATCCCGATGTGATTGCCGAGCGGGGTACCACCGATCTGCCCATCGCCGCCAAAAAAGTGCCCATGGTAGACCTGCCCCTGGGGGCCACGGAAGACCGGGTCTGCGGCACCATCGACATCGAAAAAGCCCTCTCCGAAGGGGTAAAAGCCTTTGAACCCGGTCTGCTGGCCAAGGCCAACCGGGGCATCCTCTACGTAGATGAGGTCAACCTGCTGGATGACCACCTGGTGGATGTCCTGCTCGACTCCGCCGCCTCCG
>CAZWNR010000452.1:0-3839 GCA_964635665.1 uncultured bacterium
CACGGGTGTCTTTGCCGTAGCTGCCCGCCTCACGCCGAAAGCAGGGGGTGTAGGCACAATAGTGGATAGGGAGATCCTCGGCGGAGAGAATATCGTCGCGATGGAGGTTGGTGAGGGGTACCTCGGCAGTGGGAGTGAGCCACAAATCATCATCGCTGCACCGGAAGCTTTCTTCAGCAAACTTGGGCAGTTGCCCCGATGCGGTGAGGGCCGCCGAGTTGACCAGGTAGGGCGGCATGATTTCTTGGTAGCCCGCCTGGGTGTGGCGATCCAGCATGAAGGAAATCAGAGCGCGTTCTAGGGCGGCTCCGGCTCCTATCAAGGTCACAAAGCGGCTCTGGGCAATTTTTTCGGCGGCGCGCTTAAAGTCTAGGATGCCGAGGGTTTCGCCAATTTCCCAGTGGGGCTGGATGGGGTGCTGAGGTTGCAGATCGTCGCCCCAGCGGCGCACCTCCACATTCTCGGTTTCGTCGGCCCCCACGGGGGTGGTGTCGCTGGGCAGGTTGGGCAGGGTGAGCAAAAACGCCTCAATTTGGGCCTTCAGTTCCCGCTCCTGGGGTTCCAGGGTTTGCAGCTCCGCCTTCACTTGGTTGCCGGATTCTTTAAGGGCCGCTACCTCTGGCCCATTGGGGGCGGCCCCGGCTTTGATGGCTTGGCCCACCTGTTTGCCAATGTCGTTGCTGCGGGCCTGAAGCTGGGATCGCACCGTTTCAATCTGGCGCTGTTGTAGATCCAGCGCCAGCAGGGGGGCAAGGTCGTAGCTACCCCGCTTTGCCAGGGATGTCTGCACCTGATCTGGGTTTTCCCGTAGTTGTCGTAAGTCCAGCACCGCCGTTCCTTAGAATTCGCCCACTAGCGCCCCCTGGGCCTAGCCAATAGTTCAGGATATCAGGAAATGAGCGGGGAACGCCTTCCCCTGGGGCCAAGGAACACAGCCCTCTCACCCCACCAATCCAACCGAGGATTTCGCCTAAATTCTATGGCCACAGGAAATCCATGGCTTCCAACATCGTGGGCGATGCTGTGATGCAAGAGATTGAGCAAACGCCCTCTGAGTAACTTCTTGTGCCGATGGGTCGGGCCATTGCCGTGAGGTTTCGAGGCCAGTCTGCCCCGTTGCAAGCGCTGCTCATGCCTTAACGACTTAGGGGCAATAGCTTAGGGCGTAGACAGGCCGGAGGACGAGACCGATTCATGGTTAGAGGACGCGGGTGAGGGCGGCAATTTTGGATAATTTTGAAGCCTCTAGCCCAGCTAAATCCTCTGCCCCAAGCCAACCGTCTTTAGTGAGTTGGGCCAGCACGAACAGAATTTCCTCGTCGTTGTCACGGTCATCGTACTTGCCGTCAAGGTCAAAGCGGCGCGCACTGAGGAAGTCATTCAACTGCCACACCTCCTCCAGGGAGGTAACTTCGCTGGAGCGTTGGCGCACCACCTGAATAATGGCCTCCACCTCTCGGCTACGGGCATTGGCTAAAGCGGCCTTAACGAGACTGATCTCTTGGACAGTCCACTGAGATTCGGTAACCTGCTTCATTGAGTATTGGGAAAATTAATCCGCTGTTTTAATATCTCTCAATATTAAAGTATTTTACATAACTTCACATTTTAATCAGAAATGCCGCCGGAGGCCTTGGGGTGAGGTCTCCAGCGGCGGTGTCAGATCGGCGGTTAGTCTAACGGGCGAAGTTGAGCAGTTCCTTGGGAGAAGCCAGGAGGTCAATGGCGACGAAGAAAATCTTGCCCTCCGGAGTGAGCAGGAATCGCCATGCAATATTCATGCCCACTCCAGCCCCAAACCAGGGGGTTTGCACCTTGCCGGTGACCTTAATCTGCGTAAAGCCTTCCTCTGCGGGTTCAGAGACCCCCCGATCAGGCAGCAGCCGCAGGTTTTGGCACTCTTCCTTGAAGAACCGCAAAATGTTCTCTTTCCCCACAATGGGGCGACGGAAGGGGGGTTGCAGACCACCATCGGGGGTAAACAGTTCAATCAACGCCTCAAAGTCATTGGCGTTGAGGTTGTTCATGTACGACAGCACTGTCGGGTTATTGATGTCTGCAATGGTGACCTGGGTACGCTGACCCATATCCTGGGGCGGCACAACAGGCTCGGCCACCCGCTGAGAGGAATCTAGCTTGCCCGTATCAAAGCCCATGTCTACCACGGAATTGCGCAGCACCGTAATTTGCTGGCCGGAGTCGAGGTTGCGAATGGCTTGCAGCACGGAGGACGCATTGGCGGATAGCTTATAGCCTTCCGGGATGGGAGCTACGGAGCCTTCTTCCATCCATTGGCCGAGGCGATACCAGAACCCTAGTTTGATGTTGGGCGACCAGGAGGCATAGGTGCGGCAGACGGGGGTGTCGGCCCGGTTGGCTAGGTCGCACATGACCTGAGACTGCTGCTGGAAAGGCATTGCTTTAATCTCGGCCAAGGTTGGCTCGGCAAATTGCATACTGGCCGCACCGGGGGCGGCGATGGTAATGGCGTTGCCCATTTCGAGGTAGGCAAACCAGATTAAGGCAAGCTGATCCTCCGCACTGAGCTGATTAAAGCGGGCAATGGTAGCGGGTACCGCATCAGCGCTGAGGGTGCTGGGAAAAATGGAGCGGGCGGAATCAATGGTAAAAGGCATATTAAGCCTCCAATATCAGGTTTTCGGCGAATCTTAACCTTTGGCATGGAAAAGGCTCCTACGACCTACAGTACGGAATAGCGGCCCCTTTTCTTGTGAAGAAGTTCGAAGGGATACCATTTATCAAGACCATTCTTCCTCCATTGGCTCCAGAGGGGACGCGACCAATCCATCTCCTCGGTGACACCCCGCCCCAGCCAGCAACGTCATCAGCCACGGCAGCGGAGGCTAGCCTAGTCGCTCGACAGGTCAATGCCGCCGCCTTTGCGCTGGCACATTAAAATAGGAAAGCTGGCCTTTCGGCGTTTTTCCTTCCTTTGGTGCCCACCCCGTGCCTGATCTTGCCCAACTGTTCCCCTTCCCGTTAGACACCTTTCAGCTTCAGGCCGTGGCGGCGCTGGATGCCGGGAAATCTGTGGTGGTCTGTGCGCCCACGGGATCGGGCAAAACCCTGGTGGGAGAATACGCCATCCACCGCGCCTTGGCCCACGGCAAGCGGGTGTTTTACACCACACCGCTGAAGGCGCTCTCGAACCAAAAGCTGCGGGACTTTCGGGAACAGTTTGGCCATGAGCGGGTGGGGCTGTTGACCGGGGATACCTCCATCAACCGAGACGCGCCCATCGTGGTGATGACCACGGAAATCTTTCGCAACATGCTCTACGGCACCCGCATTGGCGAAACCGGGACGACCCTGCAACAGGTGGAAGCGGTGGTGCTAGACGAGTGCCACTACATGAACGACCGCCAGCGGGGCACGGTGTGGGAGGAATCGATTATTTACTGTCCGCCAGAGATTCAGCTTTTGGCCCTGTCGGCCACGGTGGAAAACAGCGGCCAACTCACGGACTGGCTACAGCAAGTCCACGGCCCCACGGAGTTGATTTATTCCGACTTTCGCCCGGTGCCGCTGGAGTTCCATTACTGCACCACCAAGCGCCTAGTGCCCCTGCTGGACAGCAGTAATAAAAAAATGCACCCCCAGCTCAAAAAGCAGCGCCCACCCCAGCGCCAGCCCGGTCGTCGCAGTCAAAATCGGGTTAGTCTCGCCTTTGTGGTGGGTCAGCTTCAGCAGCGGGATATGCTGCCTGCGATTTATTTCATCTTTAGTCGGCGGGGCTGCGACAAGGCGGTGGAGGAGGTCAGCGGTCTCTCCTTGGTGAACGAGGCGGAATCGCGCCGTTTGCGGGAACGCATTGACCT
>CAZWNR010000453.1:0-3838 GCA_964635665.1 uncultured bacterium
GGGGGGGGCCGCCGCGCCGGGGCGTCGCTCGCCGGGGGCGGGGGCAGACGCCTCTGGCAGGGTATCGCCTGGAACGGTTTCAATGCGTTCTGGGAGCTGGGACGAACGCCCTTGGGGAGTAGGGCGGGGGGCATCGGAATCGGCGGCGGGTGCAAGGGTGGGAGCCAAGCGCGGCACGGACGAATCCGGAGGCTGGGCCGTTGCCGACGGCACTGGGGCTGGCTGCGTCGCCAAAGACCCCACGGCCCGGCGACGAGAGGGATAGCGAGCCTGCTCTTGGCGGTTTATGGTGCGCTCCCAGTCGGCCATGGCCAACTGGGCTTCGTCGTAGAGGGCGCGCCCTGCCCGTACCGTCGAGGCTTCTACCAGGGCCTGGGACAATTTCCCCTCTGCCGCCAGGGCGTAGGCTCGGTCGAGGATCGGCTGATCCTCTTGGGTTTGAAGGCGCTGGGTCCAGAGGTAAACCCAGCCTTGGGCCTCCTGTCGCAGCGCACGACCGCTGGCAATCTGGCTGGCGCTAGAAATAGCCTGACGCAACCCTTCCGGGGTGTTGGACTGGGCCCACCGATGGGCCTGGGCTAGGTAGGGGGCATCCTCCATCCGTTCTAGGGCCTGCCGCCAATGGGCCAGCAGGGTTTGGGCCTGCATCCGGCGAGGGTGGTTGGGGGGAATGGTTTCCGCCTGCCGAATCGCTAGCTTGAGCGCATCGGACTGGTGGATGCCCCCCGCCAGTTGGGCCAGTTGCAGCGTACCCATGCCCTCTAGGTGGGTGCGCCAAGTGGCCAAGCTTGACTGAGCCTGGGGATAGTAGGGGCTCTCCCTGGAAATTCGATTCATCAACAGCATGGCCTGGTAGATCGTGGCCATCTGGGTGGGGGTCACCTTCCAATCGCCAATGCCCTGGCGGGCCAGTTGTCGCCCTTGGCTCAGCCAAAGCAACTCCTGGGCCACCTTTGCCCGGTTGGGGTTGCGGGCCACCACCTGCCCAATTTCTATGGCCCGATCCAAGTCAGCGTTGTACCAACGTTGCAGCCCCTCCGTCAACAGCAGATCGCTCCAGCGATCTCGGTAGGTCTGGGCCGTTTGATGGGCCAGGGTGTCGGAGGACACCTGATTGACGAGCCCCAGGGCTTCGATCAGGCGCTCCGTGCCGCCGGGGGAAGCCAGGGCCACCGCCTTACGAATTTGGGTATGGGCCTGCTGCTCCACCCGAATTTGGCGCGCAAGGGCCTGTACCTGCTCCTCACGCCAATGGGGATGGCTAAGCTCCCCTAGGGCCACCACCTGGGCCGAGGCCGTGCGCCAGTCCTGTTGCGCCATGGCCGTTTGGGCCTTAGCCACCAGGGCGGCTCCCTTCTCCCACTCTTGGTTCCAGCTCGCCAGCAGATCCTGCCCCGCCCCATACCAGGCAGTTTCCGTTGGGATCTGACGAATCAAGGCTTCGGCCTCATCTCGGTTGCCGTCGCGTAGCTCCTGTTCCGCCGCTGCCACCACCGTCGCCGACCACTCCTCCACCAGGGGATCAATCTCGTGGGACAGCCAATGATCGGTGCCCCAACTCTGGACTAGGGCTAGCCCCGCCAGGACCGATTCAAGGTCGCCATCGCCAGCTGCTCTCTGGGCGCAGGAGAGAGCCGCTCGGTCGGTGGTGATTTGGCTGGGGTCGTCGCAGTTGGTGCTAGGGGGGAGACTTACCAACCATAGGAAAGCCCCCACCGCCGCCGCACTGGTGGCCAAACAACTCAGCAAGGACAGCAACAGCCAACGCCAGGGACGCCCCGGTGAGGAGGGCTGACGCGGAGAGGCGTTCCGCTGGGGTCGCCTGGGGGGATGTTGGATGACCTCCGGAATAGCCAGGTAGGCTTCGACCTCCGCCGCCCCACCCCTGAAGGTTTGGCTGAGGGTGTCGATCATCCCGTCTAGGGATCCACCCGAGGCAGAATGAGGCCGATCAGGGTCGGGAACCGCTTGCGATTGGTCTAACATGGCCGTCTTCGTACTCCTAGGTCCAACACCTCTTTCACTCTATCGAGAACCCTAGGAGTAGAACCGGGAAAATTAGAATTTCTTAGTCACCAATAAAAACACCGCCGATCATTTTGAGCAACCCATCTTCCTGGCATGACCTTCTTTTTGCCCCTGAAAGCCAGGAAAGAAGGGAGGAGGTTGGGCCGCGATAATCAGCGGTGTTTTACAGGTTAAGTTTTACAGACGAAACCAACCGAATCAGCCGACCGCTTACTCAGCGGTGGCGAGTTCGGTGCTGCCCCGGCGCTTGCGGCTGGTGAGACTGTTGAACAACATTTGGCCAATGGCCTTGATCAGGTTGCCCTCTAGCTCCTTGAACATTTCCATGTTCATACCAAAGGCATCGTTAGCCTCTTCTACAATGGCGGCAATCATGGTGTCATCGACCGGGGCCGAATCCATGGATTCGCGGTATTTGGCCTTGAAGGCTTTCTCGTCGGCAATGTCAGGGAATTCGTAAAAAGCGGTACCCTCACCCTCGTTTAGGTTCATAGCCCGCTGGGCGATGCCCTTAAGGATTTGCCCCCCAGACAGGTCGCCGATGTAGCGGGTGTAGGAGTGGCTTACCAGGAGTTCTGGCTGGATGTTGCCCACTTCGCGAATGCGGTTAACGTAGGCTTGGCCACCGGGGGTCATGGCGATTTGGTCGCGCCAGTTGGGGCCATAATAGTAGGCGAGATCCGCCTCTAGGGACGCCTTGCGGTGCAGTTCTGGAAAATAAATGGTCGAGACGACGGGGTGATCCTTGTGGCGCTCCAGTTCTTCCTCCATGGCCGCGTAGGCATAGTAGAAGTTAGCCACCAGTTTGCGGTAGGAATTTTTCTCAACGACTCCCCGCAAAAAGCAGCGCACAAACCCCATATTTTCGGCCATGGTATGGGCTTTTTTGGTGCCTTCACGCAGTTCGGCGGATAGGTTACTCATGCTAAACGTCTCGCTCTAGGTCTAGGTCTAACTGGAAAACAGCATTCGATGGGGCGAAGCCCGGATTATTAAATCACCGTAATTGTTAACTTAGACTGATCCGAGAACCCTTTTCATTACGTTTTTTTACGGATTGTCAAGCCCTTGGTCAGGGGTCACCGGAGGGACGCGGCCCGCCTATCCTGGGACCGACCTTACCGGAGCTGGAGATCGGCTGCCTCGCAATCTTAAGCATCCTGCTACCACCTCGCGCCTCGGCCCGCCCCACCGCCTCGCTACCGCTCCCTGGGCTACCGCCTATACCCATCTCCAATCCATCCATAACAGCCTCGGAGATCCCCCTCAATTCCCCTTTCCAAGGGGGATGTTGAATTCGATCCCCCCTTTTTTGGGGGCTAGGGGGGGATCAACCCTAGGAATCCAGCAACATAGAGACCGACGTATGGCGGTCACCCTGGGGGAAAGGAGCGGGGAGTCCAGGATTTTGGATTAGAGGTCAAAGGGGTGGAAATCGGTCTCCATCATGATCTGACCGTTGGGGGCAATAAAGCCCCAGGAACCCCTGATCTGCACCCTAGCCCACCCTTCAGAAAAGGGGCCAGCGTTGCTGTAGGTGGGTTCGACCACCCAGTCGCCCTGGGGGTTGATGTAGCCGTAGCGGCCATCGACCTGAACGGCGGCCAGCCCCTCAGAAAAGTCAGCAGCGTAGTCAAAGCGGGGCGAGATGGCCAATCGGCCCTCGGCATCGAGGTAGCCCCACTTGTCCCCCGACAGCACAGCAGCCCGTCCATCGGCAAACTCGGCGGCAAAGGCGAGGGTGGGTTCGATCACCCAGTCCCCTTGGCGATTGATGTAGCCAAAGAAACGGCCCTGGCGCACACGGGCC
>CAZWNR010000454.1:0-3827 GCA_964635665.1 uncultured bacterium
AGCGGATGGTGGATCACCACATCGAAATGGTGGGGCTGCAAAAGGCGGCGGATAAACGTCCGGGGCAGATTTCTGGCGGTATGAAGCAGCGGGTGGCCATTGCTCGCGCCTTGGCGATTCGGCCCAAGCTGTTGCTGCTGGATGAACCCTTTGGGGCGCTGGATGCCCTCACCCGTGGCGGTTTGCAAGAACAGCTCATGCAAATTTGTCAGGAGCACGAAGTCACCTGTGTGATGGTGACCCACGATGTGGACGAGGCGCTGCTGCTGAGCGACCGCATTGTGCTGATGACCAACGGCCCAGAGGCCCACGTTGGCCAGATTGTGGATGTGCCCTTCCCCCGTCCCCGTGAGCGCATGGAGGTGGTGAAGCACCCCAACTACTACAGCCTGCGCAACGAGATTGTCTACTTCCTGAACCAGCAGAAGCGGGCCAAGCTGCAACGGGCCAAGCCCGTGATGGCGGTAGCGGCCAACGGCCTGGAAAAGGTAAACCTGGAGCTGGGCTTTATCCCGCTGGTGGACTGTGCACCGCTGATTGTGGCCAAAGAAAAGGGTCTGTTTGAAGCCAATGGCCTCAGCCAAGTGACCCTAAACCGAGAACCCAGTTGGAATGCCATTGCCGACGGCGTCACCAGCGGTCGGCTGGATGCTTCGATGATGGTGGCGGGAATGCCCCTGGGGATCACCCTAGGCTACGGTAACCAGCGCCCGGTGCCAATGGTGAGTGCCCTCACCCTCAGCCGCAATGGCAACGCTATTACCTTCAGCAAGCGCCTGTTTGATCAGGGCGTGCGTTCCCTAGAAGATTTCAAAGCGGCCATCGACCGTCGGCCCGATCAAGTTCACACCCTGGCGGCGGTGCATACCACCTCCATGCATAACCTGCTGCTGCGCTACTGGCTGGCGGCGGGCGGCATTGATCCTGACCGAGACGTGAGCGTGACGGTGATTCCTCCGGCCCAGATGGCCTCGAACCTGAAAACGGGCACCATCGACGGCTATTGCGTAGGCGAACCCTGGAATGCCCGTGCCGTGGCCGAAGGGCAGGGTGTGGTGCTGGCGACGGATAACGATATCTGGCCAGGGCACATCGAGAAGGTGCTAGGTGTTACCGAAGCCTGGGCTAATCAATACCCCAAGACCCATGTTGCTCTGGTGAAGGCGCTGCTGGAAGCCTGTGAATACTGTGACGACCGCCGCAACCGGGACGAAATTGCCGAAATGCTGGCCCGTCCAGAATACGTCGGTGCCGATGAGAACCTCATTCGCCAAGGCTTTATCGACCCCTACGACCGAGGCACGGGTGACGAGCCACAGCAGATTCTCAATTACATCCAGTTTTTTACGGGCAAAACCAACTTCCCCGATGTCAGCGAGGCGGTGTGGATGATGACCCAAATGGCCCGCTGGGGCATCACCCCCTTCCCCCGCAACTGGCTAGAAATTGCCGAACGGGTGAAGCGCTCCGACATCTTTGGCCAAGCTGCCCGCGAACTGGGCCTACTCGACATTGGCCGCGACCGCCACAGCATTACCCTCTTCGATGGCATCCCCTTCGACCCCGATCATCCCCTCGATTACCTCAACCAATTCGCCATCAAGCGCGATCTGCGCATTGAGGAAATGCCGATGGACACGGTGAGGCGGTAGTAGTTGCCCTCACCCCCAGCCCCTCTCCCAGGAAGGAGAGGGGAGCCGGAATCGCTGATTCGCCCAATCTCCACCTTTAACTCTGACCATGCAAGTGCTAAACTCCCTCACCCAATCCCCCACCGATTCCTTTACCCAGGAGCCATTCCTGGTCATTGACAACCTCTCCAAGGTCTACCCCACCCCCAACGGGGAGTATGTGGTGCTGGATGGTATCAACCTCGCCGTTCAAGAAGGGGAATTTGTCTGTGTGATCGGCCACTCTGGCTGCGGCAAATCAACCCTGCTGGATATGGTGGCGGGTTTTCGGCAACCCACCGAAGGGCAAGTGCGCCTAGAAACCCAGCCTATCCAAGAACCTGGCCCAGACCGCATGGTGGTGTTTCAAAACTATTCCCTGCTGCCCTGGCTAACGGCCTACGAAAACATTTATCTGGGCGTAGATTCCGTCTTCCCAGACAAGCCAGAAAAGGTGAAAAAGCGCATCGTGATGGAGCATTTGGCGCTCGTTGGCCTAGAAGAAGCGGCCCACAAAAAGCCCAGTGCCCTCTCTGGTGGCATGAAGCAACGGGTCTGCATTGCCCGTGCCCTGGCCCTGCGGCCCAAGGTGCTGATTTTAGATGAACCCTTCGGTGCCCTCGACCCAATCACCCGCGAGGAACTTCAGGAGGAATTGCTGAAAATTTGGCAAGACCACAAAATCACCGTGTTGATGATCACCCACGACATCGATGAAGCCCTGTTTTTGGCCGACCGAGTGGTGATGATGACCAACGGCCCCGCTGCCCAAATTGGCGAAATCATGACCGTGCCCTTTGCCCGCCCCCGCGAGCGCAGCCGCATCATGGAAGACCCCCGCTTCTACGAACTGCGTAACGAAGCCCTCGACTTCCTCTACCACCGCTACGCCCACGACGATACGGAGTAAGCCCCGTGTCGGCCCTCTAGACCAAAAATAAACACCCTGTACGGCAAAGTCCCTAGAGTGTCATCGCACTCTAGGGACTTTGCGTTAGCAACTTAAATTATCGGAGGAATGCCCTGGCAGCCAGTCTATCGCTACAGCTCGCCACAGTCGGCAATGACCACGGGTTGTGAGGTTTGGCCACTACGGCTGCCCACCTGTTCCATGGTCTCAACCACATCCATACCTTCCACGACGCTGCCAAACACCACGTGCTTGCCATCCAGCCAGGGCGTTTCCACGGTAGTGAGGAAAAACTGAGAACCGTTGGTGTTGGGGCCAGCATTGGCCATGCTCAGCAAGCCAGGGCTATTGTGCTGAAGGGTGAAGTTTTCGTCGGCAAATTTTGCACCGTAGATAGACTCGCCGCCCGTACCGTTGCCACGGGTAAAGTCTCCCCCTTGGCACATAAACTCGGGAATAATCCGGTGGAAGCTCGACCCTTTGAAATGCAGAGGCTTACCGGAGGTGCCCAGGCCCTTTTCTCCGGTACACAGGGCCCGGAAGTTCTCAGCGGTTTTGGGGGCAACATCGGCCCGTAGTTCCATCACAATGCGGCCAGCGGGAGTGCCGCCAATGGTGATATCAAAAAAAACTTTGGGATTGGTGGAGTCTGTCATGGGTTGAGTCAAAGGTATAGATAGGGGTTACAGGGCACAGGCCGAAATGCGCGGGTCAACATCGGCTTGGGGCCTAGGTTAGAGCGCCAAGAAATGCCGTTGGCCTAGGGTAGCCCATCGCGTACGGACAAGACCCCTGTTATACCAAGTCCCGGAGCAAAACGGTAGCGTTTTAGGACAAAAGCCATGGCTCCTAGGGACGATGCTATGGGCTAGGCAGTGGCCTCTGAGTTTAGAGGGGAGGTCGGAAGGCGTCGCCATCCTTCTCGACAGACCCACATTATCCACCACCCAACCCATGTCTGCCCTTGCAGCTCAGTCACCTGCTTAGATGAGCTTGCGCTGAGATATCCCATAGCCCTCGGTCTGCTTTTATTCTGACGGGTTTACAACAGCTGTGCGAGTTTTTGGCTGATAACAAGTTTACTTTGTATGCCAACTATTTTGTCTACGGCTCGTCCATCTTTAAAGTAGACAATCGTAGGAACGCTTCTGACACTGTATTTCATGGAGAGTCTGGGATTGTCATCTATATTTACCCTTGCAATAACAGCCGTTTCATCATATTCTTCGCTTATTAGCTCTAAGCTA
>CAZWNR010000455.1:0-3810 GCA_964635665.1 uncultured bacterium
AACCAGATATCCATCTGGTAAGCACCCTGATTTCGCTCAAGTCGGTGATTCCCAACAAAACCCGGGATACCGCGCGGATGGTGGTGCGCAAGGTCGCGGAGGATCTGGAAAAACGGCTGGCCAACTCGATGCGCCAGGCGGTCAGCGGGGCCCTGAACCGCTCGGTTCGCAATCGCCGCCCCAAACACCGCGAAATCGACTGGAACCGGACCATCCGGGCCAATCTCAAAAATTACCAACCCGCGTTCCAGACGATCATTCCCGAACACCGGATCGGTTACGGAAAAAAGCGATCCCAGTTAAAGGACATCATCCTCTGCGTCGACCAGTCGGGATCGATGGCGTCTTCGCGGGCCCCACGCGCATCGATGACGGCATCTACGGCCGGGCGCTGCACGTCGACGGGTCCGGGCAGCGCTTGGCGATCGCCGCCGGAAACACGCTCAGTAACAGCTGCTCGTTTTCCTGATTTTTTTGTTCCACCAAGTTGGTCTGGGTGCGCAGGCTCCGCACCATGGCGTTAAAGGACTGGCCCAGTTCGCCAAATTCATCCTCAGTTTCTAGGGCTGAGATGGTGTCTAGCTCACCACTGGCCACCCGACGGGCGCTGGCAATGAGGTTTTGGATGGGCTTCACAAACAGGTGGGCCAGCCCCATGGCCAGCAGCGTTACCAGCAGCAGCAGCAGCGTAGCCGACACCAAAATTTGCCGCTTGAAGGAGTAGATTGGGGCGTAGGCTTCCGCCAGATCCATCTCTGCCAGAATGGCCCAGTCAAGTCCTTCAATGTCCAGAGGTGCGTAGGAACTCAGCACCGGCGTGCCCCGATAGTCGTCGATGATCTGGGTGCCCTCCTGGCCGGTCAGGGCTTCTTCAACCGCTTCGGTTTCCACCGTTTGCTGCAAAATTGAGGTGCCGTACTGGTTGATGCGGGTGATGTCGTCCTCCTTCACCCCGATCGCCCGCAGACTGTCGGCGTAGCCCTCCGGATCCTGTACCAAAAACCGCGACACTGATCGCATCAGCCCATCACTGCCCACCAGGTAGGTTTCACCGGTTTCACCCAGTCCGTCGCTTTCCCATTCCTGGTTGCCGGTCATAACGGCGTTAATCTCATTTACCGGCATTTGAAAGGCTAGCACCCCAATCAGCTTGGACTGGTCAAAAATCGGCGCGGCAATGAAGGCGGCAGGGGCTCCGTAGGAGGGGGTATAGGGCTCAAAGTCTTCAATCCAGGCGTAGTCGCGCTCCTTGGAGGTCTGTACCCGCGCCGCCAGACGGGCCAGGTTGCTGTCTTTGTAGGGGCCGGTTTGCAGATTGCTAATAAAGTCGGTTTCTTTAAACACCGTGTAGACAATGTTGCCGTCGGGGTCGATCAGAAACATGTCGTAGTAGCCGAATTTTTCGATCAGGTTGCGAAAAATCGGGTGGTAGCGGGCGTGGAGAGCGCTGTAGTCGCTGCCATCGGTGGCCTGGGTGAGCTGGTGCTTTTTGCCCACGGGGTTGGGGTTGGCGACAATGTAGTGGTACTGCAAGTAACGGCTCGCTGCGGTTTGGGGCGTATAGGATTGCAGAATTGGGATGCCCTCTTCCACCTTGGCCAAGCGGGTGAGCAGCTCATCTTGGTAGTACTTGGCGATCGCGCTATCGGCCTGGGGCGACACTGCCACGGTGTCCAACTCCGCCAGGGCGGCATCAAATTCGGCCATAGCGCTGACAATGGCGGGGTTTTCGCTCATGGTCTGGGTGTGATGGCGAATCGTTTTAAAGTACGACTCGATCTGGTAGGCCTTGGAGGCCCGTACGCTGGTGAGCTGGCTAAAGACGCGATCGGTGAGGTTGGTCTGGCCACTGCGATAGCCCAGGTAAGCGGTAATCAGGGTCGAAAGCCCGCTCACCGCCAGCAGCATCAGAATGAGCTTAGACTTAATGCTCAGTTGGGTTAGCGATCGCATAGAGGCAGGGCCAGCAGCCCATGGTTTATGTTGAGGGGCTAGTGGCCCGAATTGTAGAAGACGGTAGTCGTTAATACTGTATTCATTCAGGCAGAATTAGCTAGAGCCTGAGGCAGAGCTCACGAAGGCGATCGCCGTGCGACTACTCGCACAACTATCCAAAAACCGCTGAGCCTTTGTTTGGGATGAAATTTATACTCGACCCTGATTGGCTCAGGGTTAGGCGTTGTAGTCGCTGTTCAGGGGGCTCCACTGATTTCAAGCGTGTATGCAGGGAAGTGAAACGGTAAATAGGGGGGGGTAGTAGTAATGGAACAGGATCCTATGCTAAGGCTGAAAGCCTTGCGGGGAGAGCTTTTCAAACCCCGTTTTTTTGACGTTCTTTGGCAGACGATCTTGTACCAGTTGGACAGTGCCCTAATTGGGATAGAAAAATAGAACGGTATATCAAGGGTTTTAGCCCCTTTCTACCAAAGGGGTTCAATTGGTACAGAAATTAGAAGTGCTTAGCGTGGGCTTCTGTTCCATTCCTACTCAACCCCCTAATCCAGCTATCTATGCGGATCAGGCTACCCCAAAAGCCGGGGCCTTCATTTTCAGATATAAGTAAACCCGAAAATGAAGGCAGCCGCCTATCAGGCCACTTGTCCCTGTTTACGCCGCTTCTCTTCAGCCCGCAGCGATTTCAGCAACGCTTTCAGATGTTCATCAGACAGATCAGCCAGCTTCAACTGACCATCCGCCGTCAGCGGTAACGGCGGTCGCTCAGTGCTATCAAAAGCCTGGGCTAGCACTCGCTGGTTAAAGGCCCGAATCGGGGCTAATTTATCCTGGAGATCCTGCTGGTCATACTCCGCTGACTGCATTGCCCTGCTGTGATGCATCGCTCGCGCCGCCGCTTCTAGTTCCGCCTCAGAGGCATGACTATTTTTGAGGTGGGTAACGTACATCTTACGCAATAACTTAGGCACCACCGGCACCCCCGTGTAATGGAAAAAGAGGTACTTCATCCAGCCCGTCATGTTGCGGTAGGTAATTGGTTCACCTGGGGTGGCTCCCTTGATCTCTTTTGTTTTAACAAATAGGCGTTGATGAGTCGGATTGAATAGCGGACGATACTCCTCTAGCCAAAGCTGGATATAGGTGTAAAACGTCTTGCCATAGGCCAGCGGAATATCCTCAATGGGGGCACAGTAATCCTTGTAAACCTTGCCCGTCTTATAATCCTTGGCCGTCAGGTTGAGGAACCACTGGGATCGCTCTGGGTTACTCATATCCTCCATCGGCACCAAGAGGCCATTCTCCATCGTGCCGCGCACCAAGGTACGCCCCACCTCCAATTCCGAGATCGTCCGGTTCCGTTCAGGGGGAATCAAACAGAAGAATCCGAGAGCCAGCAGCTTCTGCAAGTCCGCCGCAATCGCCTTCGGCTTTCGCCGCATTCGAGAAACCTGAGTCCTTCCGTTTTTACGCTTGAAAACCTGAGAATAGTAGACATTCTCGACCTTTTCCTGTTGCTGCTTAAACACCTCCAGCACCGTCTCCCACGGCACACTGCGCTTCGCGTAGGAAATGACCGGGGGCATCGATTCTACGTTCTGATTCAGCGCCGACAACTTTTGACGTAGGCAAACCACGATGGGGATATCGGTATAGCCCGACTTCGAGTTAGTATTGGCCGTGTCCCGCACATAGAAGGACTTCGCCACCGCGATCAGCGCCTGGATCGTCTGCACCTGCGTATGGGGCGAATCCTGGTAAAACGCGAGGTACTCATCGAGCCACCGCTCCGCCTCCTGGGCTTGTTGCTCCGCCTGTTGCCGCAACAACTGCTGGCGCAACAACAACTTCGTCATC
>CAZWNR010000456.1:0-3808 GCA_964635665.1 uncultured bacterium
GGGGAAACGCCGTGAGGTGAGCAAAACTCGCTAGGATAAAGCTAGACCCTTCGTTCAAGAATTGCTATGGATTTGATCGCGCTCCAGGGCTGGCTGGACAATGCCTCCTTTGCGGTGCTGTTTGTCACCATGTTGCTTTATTGGTGTGGGGTGGCCTTTCCCAAGGTCAGCCTGCTCCCCAGCTTCGGCACCGCTGGCATGGCCGTGGCCAACCTCACCATGGCGGCCCTACTCATCGCCCGCTGGATTGAAGCGGGCTATTTCCCGATGAGCAACCTCTACGAGTCGCTATTTGCCCTAGCCTGGGGCATCACGGCCATGCACCTGATTGCCGAGCGCATGAGTCGCAGCATTTTGGTAGGGGCCGTCACCGCCCCCATCGCCATGGCCATCGCCGCCTTTGCCGCCCTCTCCCTGCCGGATAATATGCAGGGTTCCGAGCCCCTGGTGCCCGCCCTCAAATCCAACTGGCTAATGATGCATGTGAGCGTCATGCTGATCAGCTATGCTGCCCTGCTGGTGGGGTCTTTGCTAGCGATTGCCTTTTTAATCGTCACCCGTGGCCAAGCGATAGAACTCAGGGGGAGTTCCGTGGGTACGGGCGGTTTTCGTAACCTGAAGCTCCAGCGGGCCAACCAGCCCGTCCCAGCCAGCGCCGACTCCGGTGAAGTCGTGCTTGGCAGCGGCGGCACAGCGGTCCTCGAAAAGCCTGCGGTACGGGCTAGTCAGACCGTCCAACTCTCGCCCCAGCGCCTCACCCTAGCCGACACCCTCGACAACATCAGCTACCGCATAATTGGCCTGGGGTTCCCCCTGCTCACCATCGGCATCATTGCTGGGGCGGTGTGGGCCAATGAAGCCTGGGGTTCCTACTGGAGTTGGGATCCTAAAGAAACCTGGGCGCTAATTACCTGGCTGGTCTTCGCCGCCTACCTCCATGCCCGTATCACCAAGGGCTGGCAGGGCCGCCGCCCGGCAATTCTCGCCGCCACGGGGTTCGCCGTGGTGTGGGTGTGCTACCTGGGGGTGAATATCCTAGGTAAAGGGCTGCACAGCTACGGCTGGTTTTTCTAGGCTGCCTAGCGCCAAGGGCGTAGCGCGGCTACGCGGCGATAGCCCCGTCTAGCAACGCTTAGATTGCTTGGATAAACGGCAATGTACCCCTGGGGAATCGGGGGTACATTGCTTTATTTGGCACGATCAGACTGGTTGCAGCTATGCCGCTGCAAGCCAACAATCAGGCCAACCTTGGGCTTACAGGCTCACTCAAAAGATGACCGTGCGTACCTATGCCGTGGCTTATCACAGCATGGGTGCGCAGCGATCCCCTCGCCGGGGGCAGCGACCTAAATCAGGTTGAGGAAATGCAGCACCCCTTGGCCGCTCAACCCTTCAATGATGATGGAAAGGGCAAAACCCAGCATGGCTAGGCGACCATTGAGATTTTCGGCATCGCGGGTGAAGCCCCAAATGGTGGGCTCAACCGGAGTGGTCTTCGATAGGGAGTCCATGGCTTCTGCTTTTGTAACGCTTTATTAAGAAGGATAACAATTTAGCCGCAAAAATGCCATCGAACCTGAGCCGACTCCGCCGTCTGGCAAGCCTCCTTGGCCTAGGAGTAGTTGTCTAGGCTACCTTGACGCCCCTGAAAAGTTACGCGACACTACATCTAATTGAGGGTAACCCTCTCGCTGTTCAATGCGGGTCAATACAAGTGATTGACTTTTGCAATGTAAGAGCGTGGGTGACCGCCTTAATCCTTAGTAGGATGAAATTGCGAGAACTCCGCAATGGCCAGGGGCAAAGGCTTGCATTGGTCGATGCTGTTTGGCATTTCGTGACAATAAAAATTAGCACCCACTATGGAAACCTTAGAGTTCATTATTTACCCCGATGGTCGGGTCAAGGAGATGGTGACCGGCATTGTGGGAGCCTCCTGCGCCGAGGTAACCGCCGCCATTGAGGCCCAGTTGGGCACCGTGGTTTCCCAGCAAGCCACCTCCGAATATTACGCCCAGCGCCAAGACCAGACCCTTCAGGAACAGACCTCGGCCCAGGTTTCCTACAGTCAGTGGTGATCACCTATTTCCAGTTTTTGTTCTCAATACACCGAAGAAAACATGTCACACTTTAGCCAAATTAAAACCAAACTTCGCAACCTTTCTTCCCTCCAGGCGGCCCTCACCGACCTCGGTACCGACTGGAAAGCTGGCCCCTGCCCCGTGCGCGGCTACCAGGGCCAAACCCAGCAGGCCGAGATCGTTATTCCCCAGGAAAACGGCTACGACATTGGCTTCCGCCGCAACGCCGACACCCAAGATTATGAGCTGGTGGCCGATCTGCAATACTGGCAGCAGCCCCTCACGGTGGACGGATTCCTCAGCCAGGTAACCCAGCGCTACGCCTACAACACCGTGCTCACCGAGAGCAGTCGCCAGGGTTTCCAGCTCACCGAAGAACAGGTGCAAAAAGATGGTTCTGTGCGCCTCGTGGTGCAGCGCTGGAACGGCTAGTTTTAACATCAACAAGCGATTGACGGGGGGCGCTGAGCCCCTTTTTGCTAGGTTCAGTTGTCTGGGCCGTTTGGTGTCTTGGGCCGTTGAGCTGCATCGGGTTTGGGATGGGGCTCAAGGGCAATAACCCTGCTGATACGGAGTTGGTTCCATGGCGGACGCGGATGCGGTCTTTAATTTATCCCCTCTCACCCATCAGCCCACGGGGCTAGAACCGGAATTGGGGGGGTACCTGCGGCAGGCGGAGAATCGCACGGGGTTTGAGCCCGAACTGGGGGGGCAACTGCGCCAAAGGGGAGTTTACGTCGATGAAATTACCTGCATTGGCTGTAAACACTGCGCCCACGTCGCCCGCAACACCTTCTACATCGAGCCAGACTATGGCCGTTCGCGGGTCTACCGGCAGGATGGCGATTCTGAGGAGATCATCCAAGAGGCCATCGACACCTGCCCCGTGGACTGCATTCACTGGGTAGACTACACCGAGCTAAAACAGCTTGAGGCCGACCGCAAGCACCAGGTGATTCCCGTCGCCGGGTTCCCGGTGGATAAAGCTACCGCCATTCTGCAAATGCGGCGGGCCAAACTGAAGGCCAGACGTGCCGCCGCTCAGGATTAGCAAAGGGCCAAGACCCTGGGGGAGTCGTCCACACCGCCCCAGGGGGGCCGACAGGGGCCAAGGGAATTGAAGCGTAACTCCCAATACAGTCTTTGGGAAGAACTGAACCATAGCATGGCTCTAAATTGTTGTATCAGAGCCCCTCAGCCCTATGTCTACCGCCATTACCCTGCCCCGGGAATGCACCTTCAGCCCCTCCGACTGGGAGGCATTGGCCCCCTTCTGGTATCCCGTCGCCTTTTCCCACGAAATCACCGCTGACCAACCTTTTGGGGCGCGGCTGCTGGATGAGCGCTTGGTGCTGTATCGCGCAGCGGACGGGACGGTGGTTGCCGCTCGAGATCTCTGTCTACACCGGGGTGCACCCCTCAGCCTGGGCTGGGTGGAGGCGGGGGAGTTGGTGTGCGCTTACCACGGCGTTCGCTACGCGGATCAAGGCCAGTGTGTTTGCATTCCCGCCGCCCCCGATGCCGCGATTCCAAAACGCCTGCGCCTCACAACCTACCCTGTTCGCGAGCAGTATGGCCTCGTTTGGGTGCGCCTGGTAGATAACGGCCCGGTACCCTTCCCTGACTTTGAGGCCTGGGACGATCCTGATTACCTTCAGATCATCCCCGATTCGGTGCATCTAGAGGCGGCGGCGGGTCGCCAGGTGGAAGGTTTTTTAGACGTGAGC
>CAZWNR010000457.1:0-3806 GCA_964635665.1 uncultured bacterium
ATTGTGCCTAGCCCTTCGCGGCCGCCTTTGCCAGGCGCTGCCGCTTGCGGCGGGCCTTTGGCATGGCCGGAGCCGAAAGCCAGGTGATGAGCCTGTGGAAGGTGAGTGATCGCGGTACTGCCGATTTTATGGCCCAATACTACGAGCGCTTGCAGGCTGGCGAAGGCCGCAGCGAAGCCCTGCGCCAGGTGCAGTTAGCCGCCCTAGAAACCGGACGCTATCAGCACCCGTACCACTGGGCTGCGTTTTTCTTCAGCGGCGATTGGCGTCCTTTGGCCTATGAATAACCTATGAATAGGTGTGACACGGCCAGAAATACAGTGGAATAGCCATCCGGGCCACCTTTATGCCAGGCAGGATGCCTACTCCCCATATCTCATCAGCCCCATGGCTCCTGATCAAAGACGCTATGAATAACGCCTCACGATATTGGCACCTGGTGCGGCTCACCAGTGGAGGCCAGCTTCAAACCCTGGAACTGGCGACGGTGAAATCCTGGCTTCAGGAGACCTTCGCCCCTTGGCTAGACAACCTGGAGGAGCAGGAAGCCCAGCTTCAGCGGGCGCTGTTTGACCTTTGGCAGAAGGGGCAGGCGGAGGCCGATCTGGCCCAGTTGAGTTTGCGCGGTTGGGTAACCCACCAGATTCGGAGTTGCTGTCTGGGGTTGGCCCAGCGCTATGGGGAACGCTACGGCTTTACCACCGCCGACCTGCTGCCCCTGGTTTTAGAGGATGATGGACGCCCTCGCCCCCGCTATCAGCCCTTTACCCTACGGATTTTGGAGAGCTACGACCCCGCCAAGGGGCGTCTCAGTGCCTGGAGCCACCGCCTCACCAAAACCCATCCTGACCTCAACCAATGGCTGCTAGAAAAGGGGCTATACCAGGCCAGCGATTGGGCGATTTTGAACGACACCACCCCCGCCCAGGTGCAGCGCATTCTGCGCGACTATCATCTGTGCAGCGCCTACGAGGTCGATCAGGCGGTGGCCCTGCTGGAGAGCTACCATCGGGTCTATCGCCAGGATCGGCTGCGCCAGCGACAACAGGGTAAGGCCGGACGCTGCCCAGAGCCAGTCCCTGACCAATTGCAGGCAATGGATCCCACCCGGCCCCCTAAACAGGTGAAGGCCAACCTGCGGCAGTTGGCCACCCAGCTTCGGCAATACCGCATCCACGGACGGGGTGGACATCCCCAGCTTTATCAACCCCAGGACGAAGCCGAACTGGAGGGGATCGCCCAAGCCCGCCAAGCGGCCCCAGCCACGGATGAGCAGATGGATTTTTTAGATAGCTACCGGGCTAGCCTCAACCACTGTTTGGGGGCCACCCTGCGCCAGGTGATGGAGGCTCAGATTCACCAGCTTCGCCAGCGCACCCCGCCCCAGGACAGCGCCTACGTCCAGGGGCTTTATCTACGCCAGTGTGAGGGGTTGGCTATGGGGGCGGTGGCTCCGCGCATTGGCCTTAGTTCCCAGGTGCAGGTGACGCGGCTGCTGAACCTGAAACGGCTGCGGGCGGAGGTGCGCCATCGGCTGATTCCCCAACTGCACGCCACCCTACGCCAAGAAGCCCTGAACTATGTCTCGGCGGATCGGCTCAAGGCGGTAGATCGCACCCTCGAAACGCTCCTAGCCGAAACGGTGGATGACCTGATTGCCGAAGCCGCCGCCGAGGCCCAAGCGCCCAAACCCCTCCCGGTACAAAGCCGCTTTAGCCAGCACCTTTGTACCGAAATTCACGCCTTTTTACCCCCTCAACCCTAATGTATTCCTACCTCACCCACCCCATCGCGAGTCTATGTCCTATGAGTGCTTCTCCCGAATTCCCAGACCTCGCCCCCGATGTCGAGTTTGATCGCCTTCACCCCACCACGGTTCACCTCTCCCAGGCCGAGGTAGATTGGGCGGTGCAAATCGGCCAATCCGAACTCGAAGCGCACCAGTGGCTCACCTTTTTGCGGGCCATGGCGTTGCAGGGGGTCGATCACTGGCTGCGGCAGGGCAGCACCGAACTGGCCCTCACCTACGACCCTACTCAGCCTCCAGGCACAGGCATCCAGGCCGAAGTCAACGGTTTTCGCCTGTGTTTAGTCGTGCAAGGCAGCCTCAGCGACGACCAAGTCACCATCCCCCAAACCACTCTCCACCCCCCCACCCCATCACCCCTTCACCCCATCGCCCCACCACCCATCGCCCACCTCTATCTCTTAGTCGAAGTGCGCGAAGAAACCGACCAGGTCACGGTACTGGGCGGGTTGCGACGGGATCGTCTATTGTCCCACCAGACCAGCGGACGGCTGACCCCCAGCGGCGACACCTACACTCTGCCCACCACCCTGTTTGATGCTGAACCTGAGGACATCCTGCTGTACCTCACCTGTTTGAACCCAGACCAGCTTTTGGCCCCCGCCACGGAAACCGCCCCAGCTTCGCCAACGGAACCCTGGATCAACGTGGGCCGCTGGCTTCAGGATCGCCTTGATAACGTCCTTGATAGCCTCACTGAATCCCTCACCTGGAACCTGTTGCCGCCCCTCTCCCTCTCCCATGCCCTGATGGCGGTACAAGGCCCCGCCGATACCCTAGAGGCCGTCCTGCGCGAACTGGCCCCCGCCGGAGTAGACATCCCCGCCGCCGCCAGGGGAGCCTACACCGATCTCCAGCCCGCCGGAATACCCTTCCGGCTCTATGTCCTCACCTGGCCTGTGTGGGAGAATCCTGATCCGGAATGGTGCCTGTTTCTGGTGCTAGGGCCAGCCCCCGGCCACACCCTGCCCGCTGGGGTAGGACTCCAGGTCAGCGATGCCACTCATCTGCTGACCGATAGCCAACTCAGCCCCCACAGCCCCGCCCAATACCTCTATGCCCAAGTCTTCGGCACCTGGGAGGAAGCCTTCACCGTGGCCATTCAACTCCCCAACGGCGCAACCCTCCATTGGCCCCCCTTCGTCTTTCGCCCAGACGATCCGGTTCAATGAATCGTGCATTGCTTCGTGAGTAGATGGTGCCATGTCCTACCGCCTTACTGTTCACAAAATCGATCAGAGCGGCCTGTTCGATCTCACCTGGGGCGAGGGGCAGCGGATCACGGCGACGGTGGCGTTTCCTGACACCCTGTTGCCGCTCTACGACACCTGGCGGCGGACCTATCTGGGCTATTACAAGCAAGCCCTGCGGGGGCGGGCGGGGGCGATGGGGCAGGTGGTGGCGGCTCCGGTGGATTGGCATAGCCAACTGGGGCAGGCGGAGGCGCGGCTGCTGTCGGAGTTCCATCGCTGGCTGCGGCAGGGGGATTTGTTTGATCTGCGCCAGGAAATTGTTAGGGCCGCTCAGTCTGCGCATCCCGCCGCCCCGCTGGAGCTATTTCTCACCTGCATGCCGCTGGACTTGGCTCGGTTGCCCTGGGAAACCTGGGAATTTGGCCCCCCAGTGCAGATTTTGCGGTCGCCGCCCACCATTCGGGCCGAGGCGGTGAATCGGCGCTCCTTTCGGCGGGGCAAAACGCGGGTCTTGGCGATTTTGGGCGACGAAACCGGGCTGAACTTCACCGAGGAACGCAACGCCCTAGCCGCCCAGTCCTCGGTGATGGACATTCACTATGTGGGCTGGCAGCCGGAGGAGGAGGCCAATGCCCTGAAGCGTCGTATCTACGAGGCTATTGCGGATCCTCAGGGCTGGGACATTCTCTTTTTTGCGGGCCACAGCAATGAGGCGGCCTGGGTAGGGGGCGAGGTGGCCATTGCCCCCAATGTGGCGCTGTCGATTAAGGATCTCACCCCCGCGCTGCAACAGGCCCAGCGGCGGG
>CAZWNR010000458.1:0-3796 GCA_964635665.1 uncultured bacterium
CCTACGACGAAGGCAACCTAGGCTGGCAACCCGCCATGGAAGTCGAGGTGGCAGCGAAGGCCGTCCATGCCAAGCTATGGCCGGGGGCCGGGGCCACGGGCGATGCCCAACTGCGCCAAAGCTACCACGATGTGCTGATGGCCCAACTGCCCCAAGCGCCTACTGCCATTGTGGATTTGGGCTGCGGCGTGGGTATGAGCACCGAAACCCTACAAGCCCTCTACCCCCAGGCTCAGGTGACCGGGGTGGATTTATCCCCCTACTTTCTGGCCGTGGCCCAATATCGTCAGCAGGAACAGCGTCAGCAGGAGCAGGCCGATACCCCTCCAACCCGACCCATTACCTGGCACCACGCCGCCGCCGAGGATACCGGGTTGCCCGCCGCCGCCTACGATCTGGCCTCCGCCTGCCTGATCTTCCACGAACTGCCCCAAACCGCCGCCCGTGCCATTCTGCGAGAGGCCCGTCGTCTGCTCAAACCCGGTGGACATTTCGCCATTATGGATATGAACCCCCAGTCCAAGGTCTATCAGCAAATGCCCGCCTTTGTGCTCACCCTGCTAAAAAGCACCGAGCCCTATCTGGATGAGTACTTTGCCCTAGATATCGCCGCTGAATTTGAGGCGGCAGGCTTTGAGACGCCTACCATCACCCAAAACAGCCCCCGCCACCGCACCATCGTGGGCCGAGTGCGCCCCATAGACTAGCCACCGCTGGATGGGGGGAGTCCAAGGTGTGGGCGATGGCGTCGCCTGCCTTCTTGTCAGGGCGGGTTTTGAGGGCCATCACCCACAGGTTTTGTCTGTCAATCAGGGCCACCCAGACAGCCTAGGCTGAGACAGGATCCATCGCATACATTATTGAAAATTATCAATTAGAAACAAAAGACAAATTGTCCCTAATCAATCTGAGCCTTTCTTTTTGGGACAGTCATTGGTTAAACTCTATCCAAGATAGATAGCATTAAATCTATCCAAACTCAGATTTGATTGACGTTAGTCAATTCGATTTAGGATCTTTTTAGGTTTAGTCCATGCGGAAAGCGTGGGCAAGTTATCTGTTATCCCTAGCCTCGGCTCGTTGTCCTACGAACCTGGGTGACCCGAACAGCTTCCTCCCGATAGGCGGGAGCTTGGGGTAGCGGCAGCCAGCAACCTAAAGTCCTTGCCCTCACCCTTGCTGTTCCTTTGCCAGAGAGTAGCTCACCTATGACCCTGTCCCTGACACCGCTCTTGGCCGAAACGAGCTGGCTCATTCCGCTCTATCCCCTAATGGGGGCGCTATTGACCATTCCCTGGTCGCCAGGGATGATTCGCCGCACCGGGCCACGTCCGGCGGGTTATATCAATATTGTGACGACGGCCTTTGCCTTGGTTCACAGCCTGATGGCGTTTTCGGCCCTTTGGGGCAAGTCGTCACCCCAGTTTTTCTTTGCCCCCTGGCTGAATGTGGCGGGGCTGGATCTCACCATTCCCCTAGAGGCGTCGGCGATTACCCTAGGGGCCTGTGTGCTGATTACTACCCTCAACCTGCTGGCTCAAATCTATGCCGTGGGCTATCTGGAAATGGATTGGGGCTGGGGGCGGTTCTTCGCCATGATGGCGCTGTTTGAAGCCGGGATGTGTGGCCTAGTGCTGTGCAACTCCCTGCTGTTTTCCTACATGCTGCTGGAGATTCTCACCCTGGGCACCTACCTGCTGGTGGGCTTTTGGTATAACCAATCCCTGGTGGTGACAGGGGCACGAGATGCCTTTCTGACTAAGCGCGTGGGCGACCTGGTGCTGCTGATGGGAGTGTTGGCCATCTATCCCCTCGCCCACACCTGGGATTTTCGAGAGCTGGCGGCCTGGTCACAAACCGCCAATGTGAATCCGGGGTTGATGACGCTGATCGGCATTGGCCTGATTGCTGGCCCCATGAGCAAGTGCGCTCAGTTTCCCCTGCACCTGTGGCTGGATGAGGCCATGGAAGGCCCCTTGCCCAGCACGATTCTGCGGAATGCTGTGGTGGTAACGACGGGGGTGTGGGTGTTAGTGAAGCTGGAGCCTGTGATTGCCCTGTCGTCTACCGCTAGCGCCTTTGCCATTGCGGTGGGCACAGTCACAGCGATTGGGGCAACGCTGATTTCTGCGGCCCAGATTGACATCAAGCGGGTGCTGTCTTACCTCAGCAGTGCCTACATGGGGCTGATGTTCATTGCGGTGGGTGCCCACCTGCCTAATGTGGCCCTGCTGTTGGCCCTGATCTATGCCCTGGGCATGGCAACGCTGGTGATGGGGTCGGGGTCGATTGTTCTCAGCGTTATTACCCAAGACTTAACCCAGATGGGTGGCCTGTGGGGTCGGCGTCCGGTGACGGCAATGTCGATGCTGGCTGGAGCGGCTGGATTAGTGGCCCTACCTCCATTGGGTGGCTTTTGGGCGATGTTGTCCCTGGTGTCGGGCCTGTGGGCGGAACAGCGGGGGCTACTGGTGGCCATTGTGCTGATTGTGAACTGGCTGGTGGCCTTTAGCCTGGCCCGGATGATTGGCCTGATTTTTGCAGGCAACACCCAACAGATGACTATCCGCGCCCCAGAACCCATCTGGCTAATGACCATTCCCATGACCCTGGTAGCGGGCTTTGCCCTGCACCTGCCCCTGGTGATGGCGCAGTTTAACCTGCTGCCCAACTGGGCTGAGGTCAGCAAAGACATGGCCCTCCTACTTACCTGGTCGAGCATTTTGGGGGCCGCCGTGGGGACGTTGCTCTACGTCAACCGGGTGCTAGAAAGTCCGGCCAAGCTGGTGCAAAAACCGCTGCAAAACCTGCTGGCCTACGACTTCTATACCCCCAAAATCTACCGCAACACCTTTGTGCTGGGGGTAGACCTGCTCTCACGGGCAACGGACTGGCTAGATCGCTACGTGGTGGATGGCCTGGTCAACGCCATCGGACTAGCCTCCCTCTTTGGTGGCGAAACCCTCAAATACGGCAACAGCGGGCGGCTTCAGTTCTATGTGCTCACCATTGCCGTCGGCGTGGCGGTGATTGGTATCCTGCTGGGCTGGTCGTCGTTATCGGCGCTGTTTTAAGCCGAGTTGCCCTCACTCTAAGGTCGAGCCGCCCTCACCCTAAATCCCTCTCCCTGTGGGAGAGGGACTTTGAAAAGGAATCCCTACGGCCCTGTTAAACCTTTTCGACTTCTCCGGCCCCCCTCTCCCCGTGGGAGAGGGGCTGGGGGTGAGGGCCAGTCTTCTCCATCACAAATCCCTATACGGTTCTCGCTATGTTGCTCACTCCCCTTCTTTTAATTCCGTTAATTGGTGCGGTGGCCATTGGCTGCTGGCCGGGGCTATCGAGTCAGCGGTCGCGCCAGGGTGCCCTGGTGGTGTCCGGTTTGGCGTTGCTGTGGACGCTGTGGCTGTTTACGCAGTTTGACCTCTCCTTTGGCGGCTTCCAGTTCCGCGAGTTTGTGCCCTGGCTGCCGTTCCTGGGATTGAACTACGAGCTCAGTTTGGATGGTCTGTCCCTGCTGATGGTGGGTCTAAACAGCCTGATTACCTGGATCGCCATCTGGAGCAGTTCTCCAGAAATTGAGCGGCCTCGGCTGTTCTATAGTCTGCTGCTGCTGGTAAGTAGCGGCGTAGCGGGGGCCTTCTTGGCAGATAACCTGCTGCTATTCTTCCTGCTCTATGAAATCGAGCTGGTGCCCCTGTACCTGCTGATTGCCATCTGGGGCGGTGGCCAAAAGACCTATGCGGCCACCAAGTTTTTGCTCTACACAGCCCTCTCTGGGGCGCTGATGCTGGCCGGG
>CAZWNR010000459.1:0-3763 GCA_964635665.1 uncultured bacterium
GGGCGACGTCAATCTGCAAGAAATCCTCGCTGCCGTGGAACATCAGGGTGGGGGTGGTGATCTGGGTGGCTCCGTAGAGGGGAGAGATGGCGGTATAGGCGGCGGGATCTTCCATCGGCGCTTGCCCCACCAGGTAGGAAAGCAGGGCGGAATAGCCCAGTTGCCATTCGGTCAGGGTGTCGAGCAGGGAGCACTGGGGATTAGCCGCCGCGAACAGACCGGGAAACTGGCGCAGGCTTTGGGCGGCATAGTAGCCCCCGTAGGAACAGCCGCTAACGCCGATTTGGCTCGCCTTGGCCCAGCCCTGCTGCACCACCTGCTGGACAATATCGCGGCCCTCGGCTAGGTCGATGTGGCCAAAGTTTTGCCCTTCGGCCTGGGCACGGTAGAAGGTGGGGCCAAAGCCCTCTCGCCCGGTGAGGGGGACGACCAGAACCGCAACGCCAAAGTTGGGCAACAAATTCAGGGGAGCCTCGACCTCCGTTGCAAACTCATTAGCCATGGAAAACCCTGGGCCACCCTCCTGCCAAAACACTAGGGGTACCCCCTGGGGAGGAAAGGCTTGCCCCGCTGGCTGCACCAAAAAGCCGCGCCGTGGCCCCTGTTCGGTGGTGAACTGGACGGGCTGATACTGCACCCGATTGACGGACTGGAGGTCGGCGTTAATCTCGGTGAGGGCCTCCGGTGGGGCCGAATCGCCAGCCTGGAAGCGAAAGAGTTCTGGGGGCTGGGTGACGGAGGAAAAGCCATAGATTACGGTGTCGCCATCGGAACTTAGGGCCAGGGCGGTGGGATCGACGGATCCGGGGGGCAAAGGAATCGGCTGGAGCCGTCGCTGGGCGAGGTCGTAGATCCATAGGGGCCGATTATGACCCTGGGCGGCCCAAAACAGCAGCCGATCTGGCCCCAAAAACCATCCTTGCGATTCCTGGGGGCCTTGCAGAGCGGGGGCATCGATGGTGTGGAGTAGGGTGCCGTCTTGGTCGTAGATTTGGTAGTAGGCCGAGTCGGGGAACAGATAGGTGGGGTGGGGGCGTCCGGCTAGGCGAGCGGGTCGGTAGCGTTTGACCAACAGATAGCGACCATCGGGGCTAACGCGGGCGGCGGCAAAGCTATCGCCGTTGCCCTGGGCGGCCCGCAGTTCAACCCGCAGGGGTTCCGCCTGGGAGAAGTTGTACACCCGCACCGCATTGTGCTGGCGCAGGGGGTTATCCTGGGGCGGGGTACGGCCCAGGGCATCTTGCACCACCGCACTGGCCCAGCTTGGGCTATTAGGGCTGCGGTCGTAGACGCGGTCGGTGTCGGGGGCGGCGGTGACTAGGGCCATGTGCTGGCCATCCGCTGACCAGGCGGGGGGCTGAAGGGCAAAGTCATGGGGCAGGCGGGCTACCTCCAGCCGTTGCAGGGTATCCAGAAAGACCAAGAACACCACATCCTCGTCTGTTTCGTAGACCCGGATGGCCAGCTTAGAAAAGTCGGGGGAGACCCCCAAGATTTCCCCCGCTTCCTCGCCAATGGGGGAGACCTGGGTACGCGACACAATGCCCGTAGCACGGTTGAGGGTGATGATTTGCCACGCACCAAAGGGATCCTGCTGCACAAAGCGGAGGGTGTCGTTGTTGACCCAGCGCATCGGCCCCGTAGGACTGATCACCTCATACTGAAGATCGGGCGCTTCGGTGAGGGTTCCCGTCTCTAGGTCAAGAAAATAGAGGACAGGTGGCTCGGCGCTAAGGCGAGGGGCAACGGACACCAAAAGGGTGGTGCCGTCGGGGCTAATGTCGCTGAGGATCTGCGGCTGCTGTACCAATTGCAGGGCCTCTAGCCGCTCCTGTTCTTCGGTAGAGAGGGTGGGAAGTTCGGCCTCTAGGTCGGCCTCAACGCCAACGGTGACAATGGCGGCCTGAACGACCATCTCAGTCCCTAGGGGAACGCCCAGAGCACCGACCAGGGCCGCGAAGCAAAGAGCCGCCCAACGCCCCCCCAAACGGTGCGGAAATTGCGGCAATCGCTGGATCGGACAGGATGCTTTACCGTGGAAGGAATAGGAACGGCGACGGAGTAAAAAAATAGGTCGAACTCCCGGAAATGGCCCACTAGGGCGCGAAAATTATCCACATAATACCTGTCCCTTGCGGCCCTGCCTGGGGTTCGCAAGCCTTTATTAAGAGTCGGCACTGGTGATTCAAGAGTTTCACATCTCCATTACCCCCGTAACGGGTCAGGATACCTATCTGCTGCGCACTGAAGCGGTGGCGGCGGGGGTGCCCCTGGCGGAAACCCAAGTGACTTGGCCCGTGACCGACTGGCTGGCACGGTCTGAAGCCCTTCTGCAAGACCCCCTGCACCAGCTTCTGAGTGGTGCTTCCCCCGGTGATCGGGAATTTCAGGGTTCAGAAGCCGAGGCCGCCATTCGCCTAGGACAGGATCTCTATCAACACCTATTTCAGGGCCGCATTCGCGATAGTTGGCTGGCGGCCCAGGGTGTGGCTCAACACCTCCAGCAACCCCTGCGATTGCGTCTGGGGTTCAAGGATAGCCGTCTGCAAAGCCTACCCTGGGAACTGCTCTACGGTGAGGATCGGCCCCTGGCCACGGGCATGGATATCACCTTGTGCCGCTACTACCAAGGCCCCAACACCGTCGATTTGGCCACCCGGCCGCCCCTAGCCCCCGCCCCCGACCCCCTGCGGGTGCTGATGGTGATCTCTGCCCCCAGCGACCAGCACCGACTATCCCTCACCCGTGAGATCAAGCCCTTAATGGCCGATCTGGCCTCGCCCCCCGGTCGCCCCAGCCCCGTAGCCCACCCCAGCGCCCGCCTGCGGCAACCCCTCGATATTCAAGTCACCCTGCTGGAACAGCCCGGTCGAGCCGAACTAGTGCAGGCCCTCGAACAGGGCAACTTTCAGGTGTTGCACTACGCCGGTCACAGCGACGCCAGCTTTGATCATGGCCCCAATGACCGAGATCCCAGCGGCAGCGGCGGCGATCTATTTTTGGTGAACCGCCACAACGGCCTCACCGAAAGCCTCAGTGGCAAGGAACTGGCGGGCCTGTTGGTGAATAACGGCATTTGGTTGGCTGTGTTCAACTCCTGCCGAGGAGCCTACACCCCCAACACCGACGCCACCTCCGACTGGCGCTTGCAAAACCTCGTGCAGGCCTTGGTGGCCAGGGGCGTTCCCGGCGTCATTGCCATGGCCGACCGCATCCCCGACGATGTGGCCATCACCTTCACCCAACTGCTCTACCGCAACCTGCGCCAGGGCTACCCAGCGGATGTCTGCCTCAGTCGGGTACGCCAGGGGTTGATGGCGGCCCACGGTTCCCGCCAACCCCTCTGGATGCTACCCATTCTCTACCTGCGGCCCGGCTTTGATGGCTACCTCTTCGCCACCCCAGAAGCCCCCGCCGAGGATCTGCTAGAGAGCCTCAAGCTAGAGGAAATTGCCCTCGATTCCGGCCTCATCCCCCCCGACTACAGCACCGATCCCGATATCTCCAGCTTGGCCCAGGAGGTCTTCTCTGGCCACGCTGCCCTCGCCACACCACCCACCGCCTCTGCTGTGATTGGCGACTGGCTCACCGACCTCGACACCCCTGCCCCCACCGAGGACGATCCCGTTGCCAACCTCATACAACAGCTCACGGCCTCCAGCCCCGATTCCCCCAACCCCTTAAACACCAGCCGCCCCACCCATCCCCTTGCCCCGCCCCCCCCCCCCCCGGGCGCCTCGGTGGGACCCGCCCCCCCCCCCCC
>CAZWNR010000460.1:0-3761 GCA_964635665.1 uncultured bacterium
GGCAATGCTTAAACATAATAAAATCTGCCCTCCGCTGGCATGGTTGTTGCTAGTACTTATCAAATTGTGAATCAATCTAATTTAAACCCATTGGCCCCTGGTCAAGGTTGACCTTGGTGATCCTGTGACCCATTTCTTTCCCGGTATCGATTGATGGTCCTCCCCATTGGCCATGGGGCACCCAACCGACCGACACCGGAGGATGCTGAGGCAATATCAGGGAAAACATCGCTCCCCTGGGTTGATTATCTTGGACTGTGATGACACCGCCATGGGCTTCGCTCATCATTTTACAGAATGCCAGACCCAAGCCAATTTGGGCAATGTTGGGCATGATGGTACCCACTTCGTACGGCTCAAAAATTTTGAGCTTAAGTTCGTCCTTAATGCCTGGCCCTTGGTCAATGAAACAGATGGTAATTTTCTCCTTATCTTCCGTTCTGATCGCCACCTCCACCTTGGCGCCCGTGGGGGAAAACTTAATCGCATTGCCGAGCAAGTTGCTAATGATGCGCTGGAAAATGGGGGGGTCTATTCTGGCCACTAGGGGCTTATCTTGCCATTTCCGCACCAGGGTTAATTGCTTTTGGCCGGCGATCGCCTCGTAATCATCTAGCACGGCCCCTGTCAGCGCCAACAGGTCCACTTCTTGATAGTCTAGACGAATTTTGCCTTGTTCCTGTTTGGAGACCACCAACATATCATCCACCAAATGCTGGATTTGTTGCCCGGCCTGGAGTAGGCGATCGAGTCTTTCCATGGGCAAAGGAGGATCATAATGAGTCCTCTGCAAAACTTGTATCCCCAAAATCAGATTAGTGAGGGGATTGCGTAGATCGTGGACAATCATATGCACCATTGACTCTCGTTGTTGCAGCAAATTGCCCAGAGCGTCGTACTGGTGCTTCAGTCGCAACATGGCCTGGATGCGGGCCTGTAATTCCAGACCATTCAAGGGCTTGGAGATAAAATCATCCGCCCCCGCCGCCAAGCAATTAGCCAAGCTAAGTTTACTGTCCAGGGCCGTCACCATAATAATAGGGAGGGCATGCCACCGAGCCGAAGCACGAATCATCCGACAAACTTCAATGCCACTCAGCCCCGGCATCATCACATCAAGCAACAGGAGATCTGGCTGAAAAGTATCCAGATCGTCAACGGCCTGTTGGCCACTATCGGCGTAGTTAAGCTCATAGCCCGCATCCGCTAAGAGGGCATCAATAACATCAAAATTATCGGGATCGTCATCCACCACCAGAAGGGAAGCTGGTCCCATAGAGCGTTCCTGCCAATGCTTTGCAGAAGAGGATTAATTTTCCTCTTTTCCAGTGTAGCGTGTACTTCCCTCCCCCACTACAGTGGAGCCCAAATATGGCCAGCGTACTGCTTTTTCCGATTGGGTAAATTGTGGGCAAATGGCAACAAAAGTTGGTAGTGAACAATTCATTCCCTCCTAAGATGCCATCTTGAGAAAAATTTCACTTTTTCCAGGGAGTTGATTTAGTATAGGCGATGAAACCGAAAATTTTTCCCCTTGCCCGCTATGCTTTGGGCGCTATGCTGGCATTTTTATTTGTCGGGGTGGCCCAGGCCCAAACCCAAACGGAAACCACTTCCATTGCAGAAGTTACCTATGCAATCAATAATCTATTCTTACTAGCGGCGGCGGTTTTAGTACTGTTTATGCAAGCTGGTTTTGCCATGTTGGAAGCTGGACTGTCTTCCCATAAAAATACGGTTAACGTGCTCTTTAAAAACACTTTTGATGTTTGTGTGGGAGTCTTACTTTATTTCCTCTTTGGCTACAGCCTCATGTACGGTGAAACCCCAGTGTTGGGCGGCTTTTTTGGCTGGAGTGGCTTTGGCATCACTAACAACTTAGATAATGTCGAGAGCCTCAGTCCCCAGGTGGACTGGTTGTTCCAGGCGGCCTTTGCGGCTACGGCGGCCACCATTGTATCCGGCGCGGTGATGGGGAGGATGTATTTCAAAGCGTATCTAATTTACTCCGCCGTGATTACCGGGTTGGTCTATCCCATCAGTGGCCATTGGAAGTGGGGGGGGGGTTGGCTGGACCGATTGGGTTTCCATGACTTTGCCGGTTCTCTTTTGGTGCATTCCGTGGGAGGATTTGCCGCCTTGGCCGCTGTGGTAGTAATGGGACCTCGTATTGGTCGTTTTGAGGGTAACAAAATCAATAGTCTGGGTTATCAGGGGATTACATCCAGTTCCCTGGGGGTATTTATTCTTTGGGTGGGTTGGTATGGCTTTAATCCCGGTAGTCAATTAGCCTTTGTGGGGGCCCTAAACACCAATACAACTATGTTAATTGCGGTGAATACCACCCTGTCCGCGGCGGCGGGAGGATTGGCAGCTTTAGCCTTTGACTGGACTACCGAGAGTAAGCGTAAACCGAATTTGCTAGTGACCCTCAACGGTATTTTAGGCGGTCTGGTGGGCATTACCGCCGGTTGTGACACCGTTAGCAACTGGTCGGCGATCGCCATCGGGGTGGTGGCGGGCATTTTGTCTGTGCTTGGCACTAAGTTGTTGGACCGTCTACGCATTGACGATGGGGTGGGCGCTTGGCCTGTCCATGGTTTATGCGGCATTTGGGGCGGTATTGCCGTGGGCATTTTTAGTAACAATATTGAACATAAACTCAGTGCTCAAATTGTCGGCTCCTTGGTGATCCCCTTTTGGGCGTTCATCACCATGTTTTTCCTCTTCTACGTAATGGATCTTTGGGGCATATTACGGGTGAAACCGTCCCAGGAAAAAGTGGGTCTTGATATTGTTGAACATGGCCAAACCGAAAAAGGAGTGGAGATTGCTTTTGAAGACTAGACGCTGATCGGCTAAACCTATTGGCTAAACCTAAAAGTACAGCTAACCCCCAGAATCCGGAAAGGTTGCCCAACTTTGCTAGGATTTTAGGGGGATTTTTGTGCCGTCGTTCTCCCGAGGTTAAAAGGTTAAATGGAAACGCAATGTCTACCTCAGGTTCGTTGCCTAGATCCCATGCAGGGCAAGGAAACAAGGGTGACGGTGATGATGCGGGGTAAGGCCATTGTGGCCGTTGAAGATGATTCTTACCCGATACCGGCGGATGCGGTGGTGATCCCCGGGGAAAATTTGCTCTTGGCCCCTAGCTTGGCAGATCTGTACAGCTATAGCGGTGAGCCTGGGCACGAGGACCGGGAAACCCTCCGTCAATTGGTGAAAACGGCGATCGCCGGTGGGTTTACGGACGTGGCTATTCTACCCAATACCGATCCTCCCTTGGATCAACCCCAAACTTTGCAGTGGTTAAAGCAACGGTTAAACCAAATAGAGGGGGGCAATTCTCACCATCAGGGCCCTGGAGGCCATCAAGCTGAAAACTGGCCAGATTCGGCCACAGTCCAATGCCATTGGTGGGGAAGTGTCACCCAGGGCAACCAAGGCAAGCAGTTAACGGAGTGGGGAGAGTTAGACCAAGCAGGGGTGATTGGCTTCAGCGATGGGGGCGCCATTCAAGACTGGCGTTTACTACAGCGGGCTTTGGAATATGGAGCCATGGCTGGCAAACCTTTAGCGCTGGTGCCCCTGAACCTTTCCCTGCGGGGCAATGGGGTGATGCGGGAAGGGCCATTAGCTATTCAGTTGGGCTTGCCCCCGGACCCGGTGATGTCCGAAGCGGCGGCGATCGCTAGTTTGTTGGAATTGTTGCCCCACTACTCGACCCCAGTACATATAATGCGTCTTTCCACCGCCCGGGG
>CAZWNR010000461.1:0-3738 GCA_964635665.1 uncultured bacterium
CCCATGGCCCCACTGCCCGCACAGAGATCCAGCCAGCGACATTCCGCTACCCGCCCCTGCCAGATGTTAAACAGCGCCTCCCGCACCCGGGCCGAGGTGGGCCGAGTGGCGTCACCGGGCAGGGTTTTGAGGGCGCGATTGCCGTAGATACGCAGCATGGCAGGGAAAAGATCAGGAGCAAGGGGGAGGCCAGGGAGGAAACCGACGGGATCAGAGGATTGTGATCGGCAGGTTTGCGATTTACAGCCGGAGACAACTTTGTTAGGACAACACCTTCCTAGATCCTTAGCATCGTCCTTCCTGCGAAGACGGGAACCCAGTTTAAATGGGCTACAGTTCAGTAGATTCTTGCTGTCACCGGACTGACGGTACGCTTTGCTAATGTTGTCCTAACTCATCTGACGATAGCTATAAATCAGCCTTTTGGCGGTTCACCAATGCCACAAAGTTATCCAGCATGGTTAGCCCAGCGGGGGCCGATTTTTCGGGGTGATACTGCATGGCCATAAGGTTGTCCTGGGCGATGGCCGCCGTCACCGTTTGGCTGCCGTGGGTGGTGGTAGCCGCGATGACCGAAGGATCCGTAGGGGCCGCGTAGTAGGAATGGACAAAGTACACCCAATCTCCGGTCTGGATGCCCTGCCACAGGGGGGTATCGGGCTGGGTGAGGGTCAGTTGGTTCCAGCCCATGTGGGGGATGGTAATTTCCGGTTCCTTCTGAAACTTTTTAATGTGGCCCGGAATCAGCCCTAGTCCGGCTTCCGTTCCCTCATCGCTATAGTCAAACAACAACTGAAGGCCGAGACAAATCCCCAAAAAGGGCTTGCCGCTGGCAATGGCATCTTTAATCGGCTGTACCAAATCTCGCCGATGGAGGTGCTGCATGGCCGGATCAAAGGCTCCATCCCCCGGCAGTACCAGGGCATCAGCGGCCTCTAAATCGGCGACGTGGTCGGTGATCTGAGGAATTGCCCCAGCCAAGGCCAACCCCTTACAGGCCGAGTGCAGATTTCCCATGTCGTAGTCAATTACCGCAATTTTTGCCATGGGCACCTCCAGGTCAGGGTCATGGCTCTATCCTACCCGTTTGCAGGGTATCCACGGATTTGTGCCAGTTCCCACAGGTGGAAGCTAGCCCTGTTGGCGGCGTGGGTCAACTTTGTCAACGTGCCCCTGTTCTCTGACAGAACGGTGCGCTAGGGTAAACCCATTGCCGCAGGAGAACTGCCCATGCATTCTGAGGCCCAGACCAAACTAGCATCCATGTGGCCCTTAGAGCTTCAGGCGGTGGTGCGGGGAGCAGCGGGGGGCTTTTTGTTTGGGGTGCCCCTGCTCTATACCGTCGAGGTTTGGTCGATTGGGTCGGCGACGGGGGCCTGGTGGCTGTTGGCGGTGCTGGGGGCCACGCTGTTTGTGGCATGGTTGCTCACCCAGGTGGAGGGCTTTCGCCAAACCCTGAGTTTGCACCCCCTGGAGGCCGTCATGGAAAGCATTGAAGCGGTGGGAATTGGGGTAATCTGTGCCGCCCTGGCCCTGGTGCTGCTGCGGCGCATCACCCTAGCCACACCTTTGGCGGAAGCCCTGGGCAAACTGGTGTTTGAGGCGGTGCCCTTTTCCCTGGGGGTGGCCCTGGCCCGGTCTACGTTCCAGGGCCGCAAGGTGCGCGACCGCCGCACGACGGCACCGCTGTCCCGCCACTTTTCCTCCCCCACCCTAGCCACCGTGCGGGATGCCCTGGTGGATCTCGATGCGACGCTAATCGGTGCGGTGCTGATTGCCTTCAGCATTGCCCCCACCGAGGAAGTGCCCCTGATTGCCTCGTCGTTGCCCTCCCTGTGGCTGCTGCTGATTATGGCCGCTTCCCTGGGGCTGTCCTACGCCATTGTGTTTGCCTCCGGCTTCACCGACCGCAGCGAACGGCTCCAGCGGGGGCTGCTCTTTAGCCCCATCACCGAAACCCTGGCGGCATACCTGGTGGCGCTGTTGATTTCTGTAGTGATGCTAGTGCTGTTTCAGCAGCTCAACCTCACCGATCCCTGGCAAGAATGGCTGGGCAACACGATTGTCCTCGGTCTACCCGCCTCCATTGGAGGGGCCGCAGGGCGTATTCTAATCTAATGAGTTTGCTGAACCATTCCTCCCCATCCCCACCCCCGACCCCTGTGGATGCCCAGGGGTTTACCCGCCGCTCCTTGGCGGAATGGGTCACCTTTTGGGTGTCGGCCCTGATTTTGCTGGCGCTGGTTAGCCTGATTCTCTACGATTGGCAGGTGAACCAAAGCCGTCCCCCCGCCTTTGATGTGGCTGTCTCCGATGCCATCCGCATCACCGATGGCCGCTACTATGTGCCCTTCGCCATCACCAATACCGGGGGCCGCATTGCCAATGGCGTTCAGGTCACCGCCGAACTCCATATCCCCGATGCCGAAGACGAAACCGGAGAGCAGCAAATCGACTTTCTCTCCGGCCACGAAACCAAGGCGGGTAGTTTCGTCTTCAGCCACAACCCCCAGGAGGGTGATTTGACCGTCAGAGTGGCCAGCTATCGATTGCCGTAGGATGCATTCGCAAAGCAAGGCACCTCCCAGCCCCTCACGCCATCATTGCTCCTCAGCGACCTAGGTAATCCAAAATGCCCCTGGCGATGCCGTCGGCGATTTGGTTCACTGCCGTAGGGTTCCGAAACCGAGCCGCATCCTCCGCCCCGGTGACAAACCCCGTTTCCACCAGCACAGCGGGCATGGCGGTGTGACGCAGCACGTAAAATCGGGCCTGCCGCACGCCGCGATCCCGCATGTCGGTATTGCGCAACACGCTGTTGTGAATGCTGCGGGCCAGCCGTTCGCCGCTGGCCAAGTAGTAGGTTTCCAGGCCGTTTACCTCAGGGCGAGACATGCTGATGGCGTTGGCGTGGATGCTAACAAACACATCGGCCCCGGCTCGGTTGGCAAACTGGGCGCGGGCATCGAGATCCACCCACTGATCGCCGTCACGGGTCATCATCACCGTCAGCCCAGCTTCCTGGAGCCGTTGCCGTACCCGATTGGAGACGGTGGTGTTGATCTGTTTTTCCTGAATGCCGCCGATGCCCACTGCCCCAGGGTCGCGTCCACCATGGCCGGGGTCAATCACCACCAGGGTTTGGCCACGGGGCACGCTGGGGATTACAGGGGTTGCCGCCACAGCGGGGGCGGTTGCCGCCAGGATGGTAGCGGGTAGGTTGGCCGCCACCAGGGATTGCTGCACCTCCTCCGCCCGCTGCCGTTCCTGAAACAGGCCCACCTGCACTACGTTTTGACCGTTCACCGTGGTGCGAAAGGCTTCGGGTTCCACATTGCGCACCTGTTGGAGGGTGTCGGGGCCGCTGATCGGCACAATCACCCGAAAGTGGCTGGCGTTGGCAGCCGGAGGGGCTGGGTTGGAAACGGGGGTTGAGTTGGGTGGCGAGCTGGAAATGGGCGGGTTGGGTTGGGGTGGCGCACCCGCTCCAGACACCACCTGGGCCGATAGCCGAGCTGCCATCAAGCGCTGCCGCAGTTCATCCGCCCGCTGCTGGTCTTGAAACACCCCCGCCTGCACCACCGCCTGACCGTTGAGGGTTGTCCGAAAGGCAGAGGGTTCCACGGCGCGAACCTGGGGCAAGGTTGTGGGGCCAGAAATGGGCACAATCACCCGAAATTGACTGTTCTGAACGTTGCTTGGCGTATTGGCTTGATTAACCGCTGGAGGGGTAACCCC
>CAZWNR010000462.1:0-3735 GCA_964635665.1 uncultured bacterium
CCCCAGGCGAGTCTCTCTATGCCCTGTTCGAGCGGCTGGGTAATGTACCCCTCCCCCCCTACATTACCGAAACCACCGCTTCCCCTGAGCAATACCAAACCATCTATGCCGAAGCCCCAGGGGCCGTCGCAGCACCCACCGCAGGGCTGCACTTTACCCCCCAGGTATTCGAGGGGCTAGACCAACGGGGGATCGCCCGTGCCCAGTTGACCCTCCATGTGGGGGTGGGTACCTTTCGGCCCGTAGAAGCCGAAAACATTTTGGAACACAAAATGCATGGCGAATGGATTGACCTCCCCGCCAACACCGTAGAGAAAATCCTGGCCACCAAGGCCAACGGCGGACGGGTGATTGCCGTGGGTACCACGGTGGTTCGCGCCCTAGAGGGAGCTGCCCAAGGAGGATCCCTAGAACCGCTCCAGGGCAAAACCAACCTCTATATCTATCCCGGCTACCAGTTCCGGGTAATCGATGGCATGATTACCAACTTCCACCTGCCCGGATCTAGCCTGATGATGCTGGTCAGCGCCTTGATCGGTCGAGAGCGACTACTCAGCCTTTACGAAACCGCCATCCAGGAAGCCTATCGGTTCTACTCCTTTGGCGACGCCATGCTAATTCTGCCGGAAGCCAAGATCCCCTAAACCCTCGCCCATGGTTCCGGGGATGTTGGGTTCTGCTACCGCGCCACCTAACCTACGAAAAATGAAGGCTTTTCGAGGTTAGGTCAGTCAGTCGGGTAGGGGAGTGGTTGCCGTCCTCGGTGCAGCGTCTTGTATCCGTTTTCCAATGGTCAGAGTAATTCAAAAAAAATACCCAAAAACTTCTTACTAGGCAGGTAAATTTTGAGCCGGAACCGCTATCTTAGTATTGTGTTGATTCGCTGACGAGCAATGCCGTAGCCAAGGCCTAGGGAGCGATTCTGAGGCAAGATTGGCTAGGGGTTAGGAGGCCCTCTCCTAATGGATGAATTGTCCGTGGGTAGTCACCATCAGCGATGGGTAGCCGACGCTAGAACAAGCCCATAGTTTGGTTTTGCATAGATCGTCTGCGATACAGAGCCTTTGCCTTTGAAGTTGAGGCCACGACGGTATCGGTCGTTTTGAATGCTACAGATTTACCGTCAACGGGCTAGGGCCAAGTCATCCCTGGCTGTGTTTTTAGTAGCTTCACCCCAGAGATAGTCTAGCCCCTTGGGTTAGCGTTGATCGTTTTACCCGATCAAGGCTCCTTTGCCAACGAATGCTCTACCCCTCCATTTCTATCGTTAACGCCCTAAACAACTCAAATCAATGGCTATTTTTAAGACCGTAACTCGACCATTTTCCCTAGCGTTGATCACCGTTGCGGTGGTGGGTGCGGCAGGAGGTTTGAATCAATCGGCTCCCCTATCAGTCATCCCCCCATCGTTGGCCCAGGCCCAATTCGTTGATCCCCAGGCCGTTGATCCCCAACTTTTAGACAATGCTCTCCCGGTAGACGTTTGCCTAGATCTGCCCGACTGGCAACGGCCCTCCACTCAAACCCAGCAAAAGCACCTGCAAACCATGCCCCAGTATGGTGCCGCCCTGCATACTGAACCGCTGCTCAGTGCGGCCAAGGATTGGTGGAGCCATGAGATTTTCTCCTTCACCACCTACGGCCTCAGCGCCCGCACCGATCCCCTGTATCTGTCGGGGCTGTGGACGGTGGTGGATCAAACCTGGGCCTGCTACGAGGGCAACCAACCGGAAGCCATCAACCAGGGTCAAATGGCCGAGGTGTGGCTAATGCACCACCGATTGGTGGCGGTGCAATGGCAGCAGGATCAGTATGTGATCACCGTGGAACCCGCCGAAACGGGTCTACAACTGGTGCAGTTCCCTCGCCAAGAGCAAGGCCCATCCCTACCCATCACCCTGATGACCCTGGCTGGAGACACCCTAGCGGTGATGTCCGGCGACTGGTAAACGCCACGCTCCCCGGATCCTAAACCGGAGAATACTGTAGGGATAAGGTCTCCTCGCCCTGCCACCCTAGGGGAGCACAAATTCAAATTTGGCCTACCCACCAAGACAGATCTCAGGGTTCTAAGGCTGGGCCAGCCCTAAGTCTTTACCCCTCGCTCAAGAACCCTGGGATCTTGTGGTACAGGTTAATCAATCGCCGAGATGGTTTGAGCTAGGGCGAAATCTTTCTCCGTTAGGCCGCCCGCATCGTGGGTGCTCAGTTCGATCACGACCTTGTTGTAGGAAATCGAAAGATCGGGGTGATGCCCAGCCGCCTCAGCGGGTTCGACTAGGCGGTTTACAAAATCCACAGCGGCTATGAAATTTTTGAAGGTGCGGGTACAGGTGATGACCTGCCCCTTGAGGCTCCAGTCGGGCAGTTGGTTGAGCTGGGCTTGAACGGCATCGGCAGACAACAGAGCGGCCATGGGGAAGTTCCGTAACGCTACGCCCTGATCCTAAAGCATTCCAGACGAGCGATCCCCGTCAGAACAATTAGGCCAAAAGCCCACCTCAGACGTAAACTTGCGAGGCTCGCTTTAAAAGACTATCCGCCCTGCCTGGGGAAGAGAAACTCTTCAAAGGCGAGGGCGGTCTAGCTGGATCTTCGGTTAAACCTGACTGCCGGGAGGAACCCTTATCAGCCAGCTTCAGAAGCTTAGTTCGCTAGGCGAACACTGAGTCTTAGAGAACGGCCCCGGCGCACAGCCGGCTTTCGTTAACCTGAAGACCCATACGTTTACTACTCTCTTGCATGGGCATCACCTCCTGAAGGACTAAAGGGTACAATCTCAAGGGTTCTCCTGCTGGTCTTGTCAGCATTAGTGGTTAAGGTAACACAGTCTTTTCGGCTGTGGTGGAAATTCGCCCTTCGTAAAGAAAAATTACTTCAAACGCCCCTATGCCCTCTAATTTGCCCCTGTCCTTACCTGCTATTCTCCTCGATCCCCATCTGCAAAGCTGGCTGCAAGAGGATCTGGGTCGAGGGGATTGGTCTACGGCTGGGCTAGGGGACTTGGCCCGGCAACGGGGAGAGGCGGCTTGGGTGGCGAAGGCACCGGGGATCATAGCCGGTTTACCCATTGCCGCACGGGTGTTTGAGCTGCTGGATCCGAAGTCGGGTTTTGATCCCCAGGTAGCGGAGGGGGAATTTTGTAAACCGGGAACCGTGGTGGCCAAGCTGCGGGGATCGCTGGGTACTCTGCTGATGGGGGAACGGGTGGCCCTAAATTTGGCCATGCGCTTAAGCGGCATTGCGACGGCGACTCGGCAGTATGTAGACGCCCTAGCCGACTATCCCACCCAGTTTGTAGACACGCGCAAAACCACCCCTGGCCTGCGCCTGCTGGAAAAATACGCCACCCGTGTGGGCGGTGCCTTCAACCATCGACTGGGACTGGATGATGCGGTGATGATTAAAGACAACCACATCACCACGGCAAGAGGCATCCGAGCGGCGGTGGAACAGGTGCGCAAAACTATCCCCTACCCCCTCAGCATCGAAGTTGAAACCTCGGATTTAGACCAGGTGCAGGAAGCCCTAGCCTGCGGGGTAGACATCATCATGCTAGATAACATGCCGCCCGATGCGATGGGGGTCGCGGTGCAGGCCATTCGGCAGGCCAATCCTCGTATCAAAATCGAAGCCTCCGGCAACGTCACCCTCGATACCCTACGCCCCATCGCCGCAACCGGAGTCGATTTTATCTCCAGCAGCGCCCCCAGTACCCGAGCCCCCGGGCTAGAC
>CAZWNR010000463.1:0-3722 GCA_964635665.1 uncultured bacterium
CGATGGAGAACTTGTCCCCAGGCTTCCATTGGAGAAAACACGAGTCGCCCCAATAGCGCCTTGACCTACCCATTGGAAGCCTGGCATCGTCAAACCAAGCTAGGTGTGATGTTTGATTCATCCTCGGACTAACCATGGATACCGCTGAGCTTTGGTAAAATGTTTCATTGCATTAAGGTGGCTCGGTCAGGGGTTTTCCTAGGCTAGGAAAATTAGGGTAGGGTGGAACCGTAGCATTTGGTGACTAAACACTTAGTGTGAACACGATGATATTTTTGTCCACCGAGACAATAAGTAAGTATCCTTGCTAAGTCCTCAACGTCCTGTTAAGACTTTTTGAAGGGCTACGGCGACCTCTAAAAATTTGAAGGGCAGCCTTTATAGTTTTGGGCAACATTAGGGGAATCCTGACCATAGGGTTCTGTTTTTGGTTTTCAGATTGACTCTAAGTCTTTAACCACCTGTGCTCAGAGGGATGCCTGTATGACTTCAGCCTTTGCCCCCGATCACCCTGTATCAACCACCTCGGCCCCACCCGCAGAGAATCCTATGATCCCGTCTATCTGCATCGTCTCTGTGCCTGCCACCTTGACCGTTGTGGAGGCCGTGGAATTTGAGCGGCAAGTGCGGGCTTACTGTCAGCAGAAGCCTACGCCCCAAACCATCGTCATTGACCTCAGTAACACAACCTTCATGGATAGCAGTGGTTTAGGGGCTTTGGTCATTTCCTATCGGGCCTGCCAGCAGCGGCAGATTCCTATGGTGCTGCGGGGGGTGCGCGAACAGGTGCGCCTGGTGCTGACCATGACCGATCTAGATCAGATCTTCACCTTTGAATCGGGCACCGTTGACACCGAGGAGGAGGCACCGTCGGAGGTAAGCCTGACTGAAATCACCACCCATCCCTCCGTCCATTCGCGGGGCAAGCGGGCCATGGATATCCTGGGGGCGCTGGTAGGGCTAGGCATTACCGCCATTCTCGCGGTTCCCATCGTCATTGCCATCAAGCTAGAAGATGGTGGCCCCATTCTCTTCAGGCAGGTGCGCTGTTCGTGGCTGGGCAAACGGTTTTACATCTGGAAATTCCGATCCATGGTGACCGATGCCGAAGCCCTCAAGGCCAAGGTCAAAAACGAAGTGGAAGGGCCGCTGTTTAAAAACGAAAACGATCCTCGCATCACCAAGGTGGGTCGATTTCTGCGCCGCACCAGCCTCGACGAACTGCCCCAGTTTTGGAACGTGCTGATGGGAGACATGAGCCTTGTGGGCACCCGCCCCCCCACACCGGACGAAATTGAGCAATACAAAGTGCCCGAATGGCAGCGGCTGGATGTGAAACCAGGCATGACCGGGGAATGGCAGGTGAATGGCCGATCCAGCGTGAAAAAATTCGAAGATGTCATCCGGATGGATTTGGACTACCAGAAAAACTGGAGCCTGATGTACGACGTAAAACTGATCGTGAAAACCATCCTGGTGCTCTTTTCCAAAAAGGCCGGAGCCGCCTAGGTTGTCTAACGGGAGCCCAGGCTTTGGTGAAGCATCGCTCCATAGGGCACAGCAAAAAGGGCCCATAGCCCACAGGCTAGGCAACAAGAAAGGACGCCAACGATGGTCTCATCTGTTGGCGTCCTTTCTTGTTGGTGGCGGCACTGGTGGCGGATGCTGCTTGGCAAAAGCCATCGGTGTAGGTGACTTGGACGGTGAACACCTTACCCGCATCGGCTTGGGTGAGAGAGTAGGTTTCCCCGGTTCCAAGGCTGGTGTGGGCTCCCGGGGGATTGGGTTACTAGGCCTAACCCAAACGGCATCTACCCCAGGAGGCCCATCGGTGCCTCGATTGAGTTGGCGATTTCGGAGAGATTGAGGCTCCCATTGACATCACCGATGGGAGTCGTGAGATTGGCCGTAAGTAGCCCATTATCCAATTCAATCAAGCCATCGACCCCGGCGAAGAAATCGGCCCCTTGGTTGGTAAAAGCTACGACATCGAAGGTGGTTTCAAAGAGGCCCAGGGGACTATCGACGGCGGCGGTGAGGACCCCATTGGTGAGGGTGCCCGTGGCCACCAAGTCGGTGACAAAATCGACGATATATTGGCTGGCCAGGGGGCCAACTTCAATCTCGATATCAACAGGGATCGAGATGTTGCCCACAAAGGGTAACCCCGTGGCAATGGGCACGGAGGTTTGCAGACTGGCCACCCCATCCACCAAAGAGAGGTTGCCGTTGAGGCTGGCAATGGGCACAGCCAGGTCGCCTAGGAAGCCAAGGGGAGCCAGAATATACCCGGTATTAAAATCAACCACGCCATTCAGGCTACCCAGAATGGGAACGGGCACCGTAAAGGGTAGAACCGCTCCTTCGCCAAAGTCGATATCGGCGGAGAAGTCCCCAAAGGGGGTGATGAGGTCGATATTGAGGTCGCCACCACCCACATCGAGGGTGCCGCTGATGGGGCCAAAGATACTGTCTTCTACAAAGCCAAAAGCCCCATTGGTAAAGGTGGCGGTGGCGTCAATGGCCGTGAGGGTATCGAAGACGAGGGTGCCCAGGAAACTGGCGAGATCAAAGCTGGCTAGGGTCGCCGTTTGGTCTCCGGTGGTGATGGTGGCACCGAGAATCCCATCGGCTAGGGTAAAGGAGCCATTGCTGAGGGCGGCTAGGTTGGCCCAGTCGCGCAGAGTGGTCGGCAAATCAACACGGTCTTCCCAGGTGGTGCCATCGGCAAAGACAACGCTGGCCTCTAGGACACCCCCCGCAATCAAAACTTGCCCAGAACTCTCGTTGAGGTTGGCGGTGGTGCGGGTAATCAGGGCTGCAAAACTAGGACTAACGGTTTCTACCAGGCTGAGGATGCTATTTGTGTCCAGGAAACCAGTGTTTGACGCAAAATTTAGGCTGGAATCGTCGAAATTGAGGATGCCCTGTTCCAGAACTAAGGCCGGCAATGCAGTAGATGCCATGGAGAGCACTTTCCTTTTTTATGGTGAACATCACGGTGGATTGAACCACTAATCGGTTAGCTGTGCTCCGCTCGTTATTGTGCCATAGGTTCTAGGGCCGCTGGGGTGACCATCACCTGAACCACCCGATCTGACTAAGCCCCGGGCCTACGGCCATCAAAATATCCCGCCTGCCGCTGCAAATGAAATGGCCCCATGGCTGGCCCCCAGGTGGTTTTTCCGGTGCTGGGGTCTACCCCGTGGTCGTAGACCTTGAGATCCACGGCATCGCCCGCTACAGCAAGGTCAAACCCTAGGGCAATGTAGCTGGTTTGGCCCTGGTAGGAAATGGCACAGAGGCTATCGGCGGGCATCCGGGCGATGTATTGATGACCGTCCCAAGAAATGTCTAGACCGCAGGTGGGTAAGTCTACCAAGTCAGCACGGGTCAAATTTGTGAGACGTTCTGGTTCGCTACTGCTGCCCCGCCAAGCTAGGGGGTCGGCCAAACCGTAGTATTGGCCCCAAACGCTATCCCCTCGCTGGGTGAGGTGCAAAATGCGCTGACGGTAGGGCGGTGCCCCAGAGGCCACGCTGATTTGCTCGATAAAAAAGCTGTAGCCTTCCCCCAATAAATCTGGGGACAGGGGCCGATTCCACACCCGCAGATGCAGATACCAGATCGGTTCCGCCAGGGATTGGGCCTTGTTGTCAAATTCTCCGGCCAGGGCGGTGGCGAGGTGGGATAGGGGGGGCATGGTTATTTGGTTATTGGTT
>CAZWNR010000464.1:0-3719 GCA_964635665.1 uncultured bacterium
CAGATCCCCCTAGATTCTATTGGTAGTAGATTTACCTGACACCCACCTTATTAAGGGGGGATGGGGGGGATCTTCACGGTGTACCCCATTCAAGTGAAACCCGCTGTGTATCAATACCAATCTTGGTTCTGCCTATGATGACGTAGCTGACCAGCCTAAGTCGCAAGGCATGAGGAATCCATGGGAATGTCATCGCACATCGAAAAAGTGTATCAGCGGGCGTTAGCACTCCGGCAGCAGGCCCAGGAGTTGTCGATGCAGCCAGGCCTTTTAGATGATGCGCTCCAACAACTTTATTTTGTCTTAGAAGAATTACAGGCTGCTGATGAAGAAATACAGCAGCAAAATCAGGCCTTAATGGCGGCCCAGCAAACCCTAGAAATTGAGCGCCAGCGCTATGTCACGCTGTTTGAACTAGCGCCAGATGCCTATCTTGTGACCGACCGCTACGGTCTGATTTACCATGCCAACCAAGCGGCGGCCATGCTGTGCGGCATGTCCCAGGACTATCTGGCCCAGAAGCCCCTGATCGTGTTCATTGCGGAGGGGGATCGTCCCCATTTCCAAGCCCGACTGGCGACCCCAGGGATGGTTCAAGATTGGGAAACCACCCTGCTGTGCCGCGATCAAGCCGCTGTTACGGTATCGATTTCGGTGGCGGTGTTGCAAAATGCGCTGGGGGAAGCCCATACCCTGCTGTGGCTGCTGCGAGATATTACCCCGCGCAAGCAGATGGAGCAGCAGTTGCAAGCGGCCCACGATGATCTGGAACAGCAGGTGACTATCCGCACGGCGGAACTGACGGTGGCCAATGCCCAACTTCAGCAAACCCTAGACGACTACCATCGGGCCGAGGCCCAGATTCGCTACCAGGCGGCGCTGATCGATCATGTGCCGGATGCCATTTATGTCCACGATGGGCAGGGCAGGGTTGAATTTTGGGGGCCAGGGGCCGAGCGGCTCTACGCTTGGTCACAGGCAGAGGCCCTCGGCCAAGTGATCGACGATCTGTTTCAGGAGGACTGGGAGACGCTGCGGTTACGCGGATCGCCATCCCAGCCAGAACCGGATTTTTGGCAGGGGGAACTAAGCCAGAAAACCCAGGCGGGGCTATCGATTACGGTGCTCAGCCGTCGTACCCGGATCTATACCGACCCTGGGCAACCCCCATCGTTGCTGGTGGTGAATACCAACATCACCCCGCTCAAGCAGCTAGAGGCCCAAATGTACCGAGCCCAGCGCATCGAAAGCCTGGGCACCCTCGCCAGTGGAGTGGCCCATGATCTCAATAATGCCCTTACCCCGGTAATCGCTGCCGCCGATATGCTGCTGCTGCCGACGCAAGTCTTACCGGAGCCCGCCCGTGAGTTGGCACGGTTGATTAAGTCGGGGGGGAAGCGCAGTGTTGATCTCATGCAGCAACTGTTGCTGTTTGCCCAAGGTACCCCCCATCAACAGCGACCCCTGTGGCTGCGCCAGCCGTTGCTGGAGATGGCCGAACTGCTGCAACCAGCCCTACCCAGCTCTGTGGATCTGGTGTTGCACATCCCCCTGGATTGGCCCTATCGGGTGTTGGCCAACCTCACGCAACTGCAACAGGTATTTATGAATCTCTGCCTCAATGCCTGCGATGCCATGCCCCAGGGCGGCACCCTAACCCTCTCCGTGACCGACCGTTGGATTGATGCGACCCTGGCCCAGGCCCACCTGGGGGCCAGGCCCGGCCACTATGGGGTGATAATGGTGGCCGATACAGGCACGGGCATTGAACCGAGCCTGATGGATCAGGTCTTTGATCCCTTTTTTACGACGAAACCCCCCGGACAGGGCACGGGGTTGGGCCTTTCTACGGTGTTTACCCTGGTGAAGCAGCATGGCGGCTTTCTTCAGGTGGAAAGCCAGGTTGGATTGGGGACAACCTTTTGGGTATATTTACCGATTTTGGATACCCTAGCCTTAGATGTAGATTTGCCCTCAGAGGTAGCATCGTCTGCACCAACCGCTGATAGTCAGGCAAATTGTACACCCTCCAACACGGGCACACCCTACGATACGGAGCAGCCCTGACGCTCCTAACCTATGCAGCTTAAATGGCGGTGAGAACCTAATGGAGATGGAGTTAAAAATAGAAGCGATCTATCAACGCGCCTTGGCCTTACAGCAACGGGCTAGCGAAACCCCGATACAGGCCGACCTCTTAGCCACGGCCCTGCACGATTTGTACGGCGTCCTAGAGGAGTTACGGGCCGCCCAAGAGGAACTGTTACAGCAAAATCAAGCGCTGTTAGAGGCGCATCAAACCATCGAACTAGAGCGCCAACGCTACCAAGATCTATTTAACTTGGCCCCCCAGGCCTACCTGGTCACCGATGCTACGGGCCAAATTCAAGAAGCCAATCATGCGGCGGCAATGCTGCTCAATCGTCCTCCATCCTACTTAATCGGCAAACCCTTGGTGCTGTTTATCCCCGTAGACAGTCGGCCTAGGTTCTACACCAAACTAGAGGTCATTAACCGCAAATTCCAGCCGCCCAAGCCCGAAATTGAAGTCTGGGATACGCCCCTGCATCCCCACGGGGGCGATCCCCTGGAGATCGCCGCTACCCTATCCATTACCCGTTTAGCCGATGGCACGGTATCGAGCTTGCGCTGGCTGCTGCGCGATATTACCCGCGAGAACGAGATCCTGTCCCAAATCCAGCGGCAAGCGTTTTACGATCCCCTCACCAATTTGCCCAACCGTGCATTCTTTGATATTCATCTGACGAAATCCCTTGCCCAGGCTACCCGTCAAAGGCAGCAACTAGCGATTGTTTTTATCGACCTTGACGGATTTAAGGCCATTAATGACTCCCTCGGCCATGCCATGGGCGATCTCATTCTGCAAGCAACCGCTCAACGGCTGGCCCTAGGGTTGCGAGAAGAAGATGTGCTGGTGCGCTGGGGCGGTGATGAATTTGCCCTCATTCTCTACCCCGTTGAAAGCCTAGAGTCCATCACTCAGGTTTGTGATCGGGTGCAGACGAACCTCCAGCCCATTTTTCCCATCCATGGCCAAAAGATCGTAATCCGCAGCAGCATGGGAGTGGCCCTGTTTCCCCACCATGGCGATAACGCCACTAGCCTCATGCGCCAAGCCGATCAGGCCTTATATCGGGCCAAGGCCACCGGACGCAATACCTACGCCTTTGATCTGTCTCCCGTGTCCCCTGAACGCTAACCTCCTGCCTAGGTTCCACCCGGCCAGTGACCAACGCGGGGCCCCAGAATCTGCCCATAAAATCTGTCCACAAAAAAAGGAGCCCCCGCAGGGACTCCTGGCTTGTGATTCTGCCCGCAGGCAAGCTTGTTAACCTACGACAGCCATTCCAGGGTGGCTTCTTCCTTGGTGTTGGTACGGCGGTCGAGGGTTTCCCGGTCGAAGGTCATGTGGATGGTGCGGGTTTGTTCGCCATCGGAAGCCACGGCCATGATCGGGAAGTCGAGGTTGCCGTCCTGGAAGGACATCTGGAACCGGAAGGTGCCGTCGGCATTGAGCTTGATCGGCTTGCCACCAATAGTAACGGTAGCGTCGGGTTCCGTTGCACCGTAGACGATCAGTTCGGCATCGGCAATCAGCCAGAACTTGCGGGGCCGGATGGGCGGCGCAGAGGCCGAGAAGCCTAGGCCAAAGCCCGACATGGTGAGGCCCGACATGGTGAGGGGGTAGCCCGACATGG
>CAZWNR010000465.1:0-3686 GCA_964635665.1 uncultured bacterium
CCCAAGCCCACCCCAGCCCCGGTGGGGTTATAGACATGGCGCAACCCCGCACTAATGTTGAGCAGGTCAGGGCGATTGCCCCAGTTCACCCACACAATGGGCACCTGGGCCAGGCGCAGATGGGGCAGCAATCGCTGTAATGGGGCAATGGGGGCACGGGCAGGAGTCACATCCACGCCAATGCTGGCCAACCAGCCGTCGGGGTGACAAAAGTCGTTCTGCATGTCCACCACGAGGCAGGCGGACTTATTCAAATCTAGGCGCAGGCGTTTGGTATCCGTTGGCAGCTCGATAGATTGCACGGGTAGGGCTGGCCGCCGCATATCTGCCCACCGATCATCAACCCACCAGCCCTGGGCTGGGGTTCCTAGCCGTCGCAGAGTTGAATCCTCCACACTACACCTCGCCTTGGGATTTCACCTAAAGACTACGCTATTAGCCAGGATAGATGAGTGGCCGGTTGCAGATGGCCATCCAACAGGGTGAGCCGACTAGGGCGCTGTGTGTCCTACCCTAACCCCACTGCTAGGAGCGCGAGAAGAGCCATCGTGAGATAGGCTGCGCCGACCACTTGGGTTTCCGTCCAGCCCGACAGCTCAAAGTGGTGATGCAGGGGAGCCATCTTGAAGAAGCGCTTGCCCACGCCATCGGGGCCTTTGGTGGCCTTAAAATAGACGACCTGAATAATGACAGACAGGGTCTCCGCAAAAAAGAGCAGGGTCAGTATCAACAGGGCAAAGAGGTTGCCGCTGAGAATGCCCACCGCGCCGAGGGCAGCCCCCAGGGCGAGGGATCCGGTATCGCCCATGAAGACCTTGGCCGGATTGCGGTTGTGGAATAAAAAGCCTAAACAGGCACCGCTCATGGCGGCGCAGAAAACCATCAAATCAGGGTGCGTGGGGGCCGTCACCGCCGCTAGACCCAAAAAGGCAAGGGCTCCGGTGCCGCCCATCAGGCCATCGAGGCCATCCGTGAGGTTGGTGGCGTTGCTCTCGGCCACCAGCACAAACCCGGCTAGGGGCCAAAATAGCAACCCTAGGGGCAAGGCTAGACCGAGGGGAAGCGATACCGTGGTAATGGTGACGGGCTGGGTGGTGAGCACCCATAGACAAAACAGGGCTGCCAAAACAATTTGCAGCGCCAGCTTGGTTTTGGGGGCCATGCCCTGGTTAGACCGCAGCCGCAGAACTTGCCAGTCATCGAGCCAGCCAATGGCTCCGTAGGCGAGGGTGAGAGAGGAGACGGCCAGCACGTCTTGGGAAAAGCCCGTGGCTAGCAGCGCCAAGGCCACCGCTACCGGTACAAAGAAAATGCCGCCCATGGTGGGAGTGCCCGCTTTTTTGAGGTGCCCCTGGGGGCCTTCTTTGCGGATGAACTGGCCCGTTTTGAAGGCCCGCAGCAGCGGCACTACCCAGGCACCCAGGGAGCCGCTCACTACCGCCGCAGCGACTAGGGGCACGGTGATGGATTCTCCTAGACCGTAGGTATGGCCAAAGGCCGCATCAGCCAGGATGGCCGCGCTTCCCAATCCCGCAGCAAGCACCCAAAGCAGAGCCTTACCGTTAAGGCTCACTCCCCTTGAGGCTAAAAACTTTGCATCCACAACGATTCCTCAATTGCGTCACACCACACACCAACAGGAGTCTACTGGAGAATTTCACCGTTGACTAGCCATGGGTGGTGGAAATAGCCAGGAAGTTTAGGTGACTTGAGCCTAGGTGGCGGCAAAGATTCACAAGACTTAACGGAGATGGCTGGGGCTGAAACGACCTAAACCAGAAGAGTTAGGGCGTTGCCTCCCTAGTCGTCATCGTCTAGATCTAGGTCGCCGTCGTCATCGTCATCTTCAAAGCTGTCGTCGCCGCCCATCAGATCCGAAATTTCCTCGCTTTCGGCTTCGTCCAGCAAGCTCTCTTGGGGTTCTCGGCTGCGAAGACGACCAATGCTCTCCAGCCAGACTAAAATGGAAGACTCGCCGGAGGACGGTAGGATGGGCGCTTTGGAGCTGCGAGGCACCTGACGCAGGGAAGGATTGTAGATTTTATCGGACATGGGTAGGCCAAACTAGAGTTTTAGGCGAATTGTCAGCACTCTATTATAGCAGGGCTACCCTGGGCATAGAGGTTGGCCCTGTTCACGGCTCTGCCCTGTCCTGACTTCCCGATGGCGGGCCGCTGTTGTTCCATGGCCCGCCGTTGTGAGCCTTCGCGATGAAACTAACGACCCGTGGCCACTATAGTGTTAAAGCCCTGCTGGATTTAGCGCTCCAACCTTCGCGGCAGCCCGTTTCGGTGCAGACCATTGCCCAGCGCCAGGGGTTGCCTTCGCCCTACCTCGAAAAGCTGCTGATTGATCTGCGGCGGGCGGGCCTTGTGGAGTCGGTACGGGGGGTTCAGGGAGGGTATCGGCTGGCAAAGCCCCCGGCCCAAATTTCCTTGGGCCAAATTTTGGAGGCGGTGGGGGAACAGGTGACACCTCTGCCGCGCCATCAGCCCCAGGCCGACCAAGCGGAGGACTGGGTGACCTTTGCGGTCTGGAATCGCCTGTCTCAAAAGCTAAAGGAGGCGCTCTACAGTATTTCCCTGGAGGACTTATATTTTGATGCCCGTAGTTGGCAGGCGGCCCAGGGGGATGATGTGAGCTTTGTGGTGTGAGATGGGGCTGTGCAACGTTTTCTATCGTAAGACCGGATCCGCGATAGTTACCGATGGCAAGTGGGCACCACTAAATCAAGGTGTCATTGCCCTTGGAGAATCGTCATGAGTACCGCCATTGCCCAGTGGAAACCCGAATACGAGACGGGTAATCCCCTGGTGGATGCCCAGCACCAAAGCATTTTTAGCATTATCAATGCCCTTCAGTCGGCCATGGCGGCGGGGCAGGGCCCCGAGATGCTCGAACAAACCATTCGCAGCGTTCGAGACTATACCACCGTCCACTTTGATACCGAAGAACAATACATGCGGGATCACGGCTATGACGGCTATGACGCCCACAAGCGCAAGCACGATGCCCTGCGGACTAAGTTCGCGGCCTTTGAGCAACAGTCCTATCCGGATATGCAGCAGCACGTCATTATGGTGGCGCACTTTTTGACCACCTGGCTGATTCAGCATATCCAAAACGACGATCAAGCTATGATTGCCGCCTGTCGCCCGATGATCCAGGATGATGGGCCGGAGTACACCGCCATGATGCCCGCAGCCCTCGCCGAAATTGCCCAGTGGCGACCGGAATACGAAACGGGCTACACCCTGATTGACGACCAGCACCGCAGTCTCTTTCACGCCATTAATGCCCTCCATAGCGCCATTTTGATGGGCCGAGGCGAAGACCTCCTGCCACGCACCCTAAAAATTCTGGACAGCTACACCTCCATCCACTTCGAGACCGAAGAGAACTTCATGGTGGAATTTCAATACCCCGGCTACGCAGACCATGCGGACAAGCATCGGCAACTGCGCCAACGGGTCGAGTCTTTTTTGGCCCAAGAAGCTCAGGTGCCGGATCGGTGGCTGGCCCTGCGGGTGTCTCGGTTTTTAACAGACTGGCTGATTAACCACATCAAGGCCGAAGATCAGCGCATGATTGACTTTCTGCGCCAAGCCCGCCAACGGCAGCGGCAGTTGACGGCGGAGGTGCAACGGACAAAACCTTAGGCCAACGAATGCTAGTCCTTGGCGAGG
>CAZWNR010000466.1:0-3683 GCA_964635665.1 uncultured bacterium
CCGGGCTATTGACGGGCTCTACGGCAACGGCTTTGAACCCAGGCTTGCGCTGCTTGAGGACATCGGCTACCCCGGTGATGGTGCCCCCGGTGCCTACCCCGGCCACCAGAATATCGATCTGTCCCTCGGTGTCGGCCCAAATTTCTTCGGCGGTGGTGCGGCGGTGAATGTCGGGGTTCGCCGGGTTACTAAACTGTTGCAGCATGTAGGCATCGGGCAAGGAATCCAGAATTTCCTGCGCCCGCTGAATGCAGCCCGACATACCGGAAAGGCCGGGAGTCAGCTCTAGCTCGGCTCCGTAGGCCCGTAGCATAGCTCGCCGCTCGGAGCTCATGGTTTCTGGCATGGTGAGGATGAGCCGATAGCCCTTTGCTGCCGCCGCCATCGCCAAGGCAATGCCCGTATTGCCAGAGGTCGGCTCGACTAGGGTGGTTTTGCCCGGTGTAATCAGCCCCTCCGCCTCCGCCGCTTCAATCATGTTGATGCCGATGCGGTCTTTTACCGAAGACGAGGGGTTCATCCCCTCCAGCTTGATCACCAGTTGGGCCAGACAGCCATCGGTCTGGGGAATACGGTTCAGCCGAACCAGGGGTGTCCGACCGATCAGTTGGGTCACGTTGTCTGCAATGCGCATGGGTCTGGCCTAGATGTAATACATGATGTCGATCTGTTGTTTGGCGTTGCGTTGTTCTAGCAGGTCTTGCAAGGTATGGCGTTGCAGCACCGCTTCCGCCGCCTGACGCACCTCACTCCACACATCCTGAATGACCACCGCCTCTAGGGTTTCGGGGATTTTGTCCGCATCGGGCTGGCCATCAAACCCTTCGATACAGCTCACTACATCGTAGAGGCTGACCTTCCAGGGTTCGCGGGCTAGCAGATAGCCCCCCCGTGCCCCCCGCTGGCTTTTGACCAACCCGGCTCGACGCAGAGTCGCCAATAGTTGCTCTAAGTATCGGTCAGGGATGCTTTGCTTAGCGGAAATTTGACGAATTTGTAAGGGTTCGCCGCTGGCATGGTGGGCGCTGAGTTCAATTAAAGCCAGCAGGGCGTATTCACTTTTGCAAGACAAATCCACGGCAGAGGTGCAGCTAAAGGGCGATCCTCCTAGTATACTCCGGTTCTCCACTGGGGTTTGCAGGATTCACAAGCCTTATCGAAGGGCCATCGCCGCGACGTGCCCTCACCGAGGTTCCTTCTGGGGAAATGCCCGTGCATGCTCCACCGCACTTGCTAGCACAGAGGCCATCACAGGGGATTCCCCCGATGTGCCGATCCCGTTCAGGGGTTAGCTTAGCCAGAACAGCCCCCCCAGAATGACCCCAACGAAACCGAGGGCTATCCACAGAAAGCCATTGTCGCGGGTATTGATTTTGCTCGGATCCAAGGGTTCCGGCTCTGGCTTGGGCGAACGCTTCGGAGTAGGACGAATCGCCACCGTAGACAGCCCCCCTCCGGATTGGCTACCCTCTTCCAGGCGACCCAGGTCAGGAATTTGGCTCATCCAGTTGCCGGGCCGCCGCAGTTGGGGCGCTTGCAGAATGTACAGTAAATTTTTGGCCTGCTTGCGTACCTCCAAATCGGGATGGCGAGTGAGGGTTTCACAGAGGGCCTCAGCATCTCGCCCCCGTCCCACGGCATTGTAGGCATTCACCAGCCAGATCTGAATTTCTCCACCCAGGGGAGTCGCCGCCCTAGCGAGGTTCACCCCGGCCTCAAGATGGGCAACCGCCTGACGATATTCCCCCCTTTCAAAGGCGGCTTGGCCCTGGGCGTATTCGGTCTGGGCTTGGGAACGGGGATCGGTGGTCATGGTCGTGAAAGGGGCGTGAAGGGGGAAAGGGGTTTGGGAAAGCTAGCGGAGGGACTGGATGGTCTGAGCGGTCAGTTGGGTGATGGCATCGAGTACCATCGAAGCCCCGGCTTGGGTGAGGCTGTCGCGGTAGATCTGGCTATAATCGCCCCCGATAGCGGTGACGTGGGGAGGCAGTACGCCAACCCCAATCCAGGGGCGTTGGGGACGCTGTGTTTCGGCATGGCCTAGGGTTTGCATATCGGCCACGGTGTCTCCGGCGTAGATCACGGGCAGATCGGGGGAAAGCTGGTGCTGTTCCGTCAGGTGATCCACGACCTCGAATAACCCGGTTGGATCGGGTTTTCCAGGGGCGTCCTCCATGGCAATCAGCGCCGGGGAAGACAACCCCAGCCGCCGCTCCAGCACATAGCGGGCCGATCCACGGGTGGCCCCGCTGAAAAAGCCCCAGGGAACGCCCTCGGCGCTGAGTTGATCGAAATACGCCTTATTCACCAGCAGCGGCTCTTGGGTAATGTAGCCCGTCCATTCATCCTGTTCGCCCTGGTGAGGGCCACGATAGCGGCTTTGGAAAAAGGCCACAATCTCGTCGTAGGTCAGGGGGACTTGGTTACGGGATTTCCCCTGACTCTCAAAGTATCGCAGGATCAATTCCTGAGACCCTTCCCAGTCGTTGTTCCAAATCCCTTCCCCCTTGAGGGCGTCGATATCCTCCGGGGTAGGACGGTATCCGCCCTGGGTAAACTGTTCCACGGTATCCGCTAGGGCACGACGGTAGGAATTCCCCACATCGCGCAGTACACCGTCGATATCGAAAACGAAAAGGGCCACGGGGTCAGGAAATGCAGTCATTGTTGGGAGCAGCTTGTCCAGAGAGCACGTTAGAAGTGATAAGATTATAGACTGTAGTATTTTCTGAGTTGCGGCGGAGGTCTAGTTGTCCAGATTTGTCTTAAAAGTACTCTGGCTCGAAAATGACGTGGCGCTAGCGGTTGATCAGGTTGTGGGCAAGGGCACCAGTCCCCTTACGTCCTACTTCTTCTGGCCGCGCAACGATGCCTGGGAACAAATGAAAACCGAACTGGAAAGTAAGCCCTGGATCGAAGAAGAAGAACGGGTCGAAATCCTGAACAAAGCCACGGAAATCATCAACTACTGGCAGGAAGAGGGCAAGGGTAAGTCTCTAACCGATGCCCAAATCCGCTTTCCCGAAATTACCTTTACCGGTAGTTCGTGATTTAGGACTTTGGTACGGCTTGTTGAGCGCTAATTGTCTTGAAGATTTCAAAAAAGAGCCCCATCGTTGATGGGGCTCTTTTTTTAGAAGCATGGCGAGGAAACCTCGACCCTACAAAGGGAATTATTACTTGATCCCTTCGGCGGCTTGTAGCTTGGCGCGGGCGCGCTTGACAGCTTGACGAGCTTGGATGACCGCCTGCTTGTCATCGTTGTTCACCTGGTTAAGGCGGGCCTCAGCCTCTTCAAAGGCGGTGCGGGCCGCAGCGGGATCGATATTCTCGCCACGCTCGGCTCCGTTCACCAGGATGGTGACTTCATTGGTATCAACCTCGGCGAACCCACCCATGAGAGCGATAGGCACCCAGGTTTTATCTGAGCGCACCCGCATCACGCCGATATCCAGCGCGGTCATCAGGGGGGCGTGGCCAGCCAAAATGCCGAGCTGACCCGTGGTGCTGGGTAGGATGACCTCCTCAGCTTCGGAATCCCAGACGGTTTTGTCTGGGGCAATCACGCGAACGGTTAAGGCCATGGCAATACTGCGAATGAGGTGGATGGTCGAAAAAGAGGAAGGCAAAGACGCTCTAGGCGAGGATGGCCCTCATCCCCGGCCCCTCCCAGGGAGGAGAGG
>CAZWNR010000467.1:0-3679 GCA_964635665.1 uncultured bacterium
TGATCCAACAGGGCTTGGAGGTCTGCCCCAGAGGCCGCCCGAAAGGACTCAAGTTGTCGCTGCTTCTGCTGTAGTTCTTGCAGGAGTTGCTGATCGGTTTGCATCGTACTCCTCTGCCCAATGACTATGTTGACCCTACCATGAGTGTAAAGGGCGGCTAGGGGTCTAGAGTTAAAGACTTTCTGTTGCTATGGTGCTAAAGCTGGCTAACCAAAGCGTTAACCCCAGCCTCCCCGATGCCCCAATACCGTTGACCCCAGTTCCCTTCACGAAACTCCATGGCTAGCCTTGACTACATCAAACTCGATCAGTTCCTCAAACAAAAACAACTCGCCGCCAGCGGTGGCCAAGCCAAGGTGATGGTGCAAGGCGGCGAAGTACAGGTGAATGGTGAGGTGGAACTACGCCGGGGCCGCAAACTGATCAACGGAGATCGGGTTGAGGTGGCCGGGCAGGGGTTCATCGTAGACCTTCAGGCCTTAATCTAGCCCCCGTCGTAGTGCTAGGAGGGAGGGTGGAGGTTTCCTCGACCCGTTGCACCGGAGATAAGCCATTAGGCCTGAGGACTGGGCGAGATGGGGGTGAAACCCAGGAGGTCGCTGAGGTCACGGTTTGGCCTGCTTTTTATAAAGGGTTCTTAAAACCCTAGGCGAAGTTACGCAAATCGCCATCAAAGCGGGAACAATAAGACCGAGTCTTTGCAACTAATGGAGTATCACCATGGGGCTGTCTGATCTATTACAAGACACCGCCACCCGCGCTAGCTTAATCGATGCCTGCACCCAGCTTATTGATGATCAAGTATCTGCCAAGGGGGGGCTAGGCGGGATGGCCATTAAAACCACCTACGGCCTCGTCAAGGGGGTGGGGCCGGGGTATGTTTCTGGGGCCGTGGGGCGGCTGCTGCCGGATATGCTCACTGCCCTAGATCCAATATGGGGTGAAGGCCTACAGATGGGCGATCCCTCCGCCCATCTGACGGCCCAGAGTGCCCGCACCGCAGATAGCCTCTTGAGCATCACCGATGCCCGTATCGCCAACAGCAGCAATGGCCTGGTGAAAACCTCTTACCAACGGCTGCGGCAGTCTGTTAAAGGAGATGTGGAAGCTGCTGTGCCAGGGCTAGCCCAAATTTTGGCTGCCCATGTCACCCAGGTTTCGACACCCTAGGCTTAGGGGAAGAGGTGCACCCAGAGGTTTATGGTCTATCGAAGGACACCAATACCCAGTGAATAAGGGGCAAGAATCTCTATCAGAGAGGGAACTTGGGAGTAAGGGCATACTGGAGCCTTGGCCCTGTCGGCTGAACCCAAACCGAGGAGCCTCAAGGTCGCTGTCCATGATCCTGCCCTTGCCTGATGGAGTCAGCGTCATGGCCCTAGGGTGAGCGAGCGGTATAGTGAAACAGCCTGGGCACTGTGGAGAGGGAAATCCAGATGGATCGGCTGATTACCTGGGGGTTGGTGTGGATGTTGGGGGCAGCGGTGGGCAGCTTCCTGAATGTGGTGATCTATCGAGTTCCGGCGGGGCTGTCTCTGCTGCATCCGCCCTCCCGCTGCCCCAAGTGCCATACACCGCTGAAATCCTACGATAATGTGCCCGTACTCGGCTGGCTGTGGCTGCGGGGAAAATGTCGCTACTGTCGTGCCCCCATAGCGGCCCGCTATCCCTTGATTGAAGCCTTGACGGCCTGTTTGTTCCTGGCAACCTTTATTCAGTGGGGCTTTGCCTGGGTCACTCTGGCCTACTGGATGCTGCTGAGCTGGTTGGTGGCCCTCACGTTTATTGACTTCGATACCCTCACCCTGCCCAACCCCCTCACCCAAAGCGGCCTGGTGCTCGGATTAGCGACCCAGACGGTGATTCCTGTGTTGACCACTGGGGCTTGGCAGGCCGGAGTGGTTGGGCTGATGGGTAGCGTGCTGGGGGCGGTGCTGGGTATTTGGCTATTTGACATAGTCACCCTGGTGGCGTCTTTGGCCATGGGGCAAACGGCCATGGGAGGCGGCGATGCCAAACTAGCGGCGATGCTGGGGGCTTGGCTAGGTTGGCAGGGAATGTTGCTCAGCAGCTTTTTAGCCTGCTTGCTGGGGGCGGTGCTGGGTGGTGTTGCCATCGCTCTGCGCTGGGTTAGCCGTCGGCAACCAATGCCCTTTGGCCCGTTTCTGGCCCTGGGGGCTGTGAGCACGCTGTTTTTTGGAGAAACGCTCATCACCGCCTACCGTGCTCTGTTTTTTCCGGGGTTCTAGCCTGCGCCCGCCGTCCTCTGACCTAGGGAAGGCGCAGTTCTGACTCCGCAATACTGGCATCGGCGTCAACTACGGTAGGGTGGGCACTGCCCACCACAGGAAGCATGGTTACTTACCCCAATACAATCGGCTGAACTGGCCTGCTTTTAAGGAGGATTGGGCTGACTGGGACAGCTTAGTGGGCATGGTGGGCAGTGCCCACTCTACTGACTTGTAAGGAGGATTGGGCTGACTGGGGCAGCTTAGTGGGCATGGTGGACAGTGCCCACCCTACTTACTTCGCTTAGATTCCCTGACCTAGGGAGGGCGCAGTTCTGACTCGCACAATACCAAGAAGCCTTGGGCAATCCTAGATCTGGTAGCGGAGGATAGCTATCGTCGGTCGTTGTCACCGTCGATGGGGGTTGGGTTGGCGATGGCCTTTGTACCGCGAGATACAGCTTGCCCAGAATGGCAGATATAAATTACCTATGTCAGGAATCTTGGCATAGAGGCCGAGGGTTGCTATGGAGAGACGATGGATATTGCCTTGGGTGGGCCTGGTTGGGGTGGGTTTTGTTTTAGGGATAGCCTGCCGACCGAGTCCATCTAGGCTAAGTACAGCGCCAGAGGAGACCACCTTGCTGGTGGGGGCTGCCGCCAGCTTGCAAGGGGTGATGGAGGCAATTCAGCCTGAGTTTGAGGCTGAACATCCGGAGATTGCGCTGGAATATACCTTTGCCTCGTCTGGGCAACTACAACAGCAAATCGAGCAAGGTGCCCCCATTGATGTTTTTCTGTCGGCGGGTAAATCCCAGGTGGAGGGGCTAGATGCTGGCGGCTACCTATTGCCTGGGAGCCGCCAAGATTTACTGGGCAATCGTTTAGTGCTTGTGGTTCCCGGTGCATCGACGCTGGGGGTGCAGTCTTTTGAAGACCTATCCCAGGATGGGGTGGCGCGCATTGCGGTTGGAGACTTTGGTAGCGTTCCGGCGGGTCAGTATGCCGAACAGGTGTTGACAAACCTAGATCTCATCGAGAATTTGCGGACCAAACTGGTTTTCTTTAATACGGTGCGCGAGGTTCTAACCGCCGTGGCCTCGAACAATGTGGAGGCCGGTATTGTATACGCCACCGATGCCGCCGCGTCTGACCAGGTGATGATCGTGGCCACGGCGGAGGCGGCCTTACACGATCCAATTATCTATCCCCTCGCTGTGGTCAACGGTACGGCCCATGAACCGGCGGCCCAAGTCTTTGTAGATTACTTGTCTGGCGAGTCCGCCAGACAGGTCTTTGTCGATCACGGTTTCACCGTACTGGATTAACCCCGATGCCCCTCGATCTCACGCCGCTTTGGATTTCCCTGAAGGTGGCTGGCTTGGCCACGATGTTCGCCTTTTGCTTAGGCATCGCCGACGCCACCGGACTGGCCGCGGTCGCCGAGCCCG
>CAZWNR010000468.1:0-3679 GCA_964635665.1 uncultured bacterium
GCACCACCTACGAAGACTTCACCTGGGTAAGCACTACCGCCAACACCAGCGGCAGCATCAACACCAGCCAAAGCTTTGGCGGCACCAGTGGCCCCAGCCAGCCGATCATTAACGAGTTTGTGTTTGACCACGTCGGTACGGATGCCAGCGAATACGTGGAGATTCTGGGCAGCGCCAACACCAGCTACAGCACCTATACCCTGCTGCAAATTGAGGGCGACAGCAACAGCGAGCGCGGGCGTATCACCACGGTACAAAGCCTGGGAACCACCGACGCCAGCGGCTTTTGGACGACGGGATTGTTCGGCAATGTCTACCAAAACGGCAGCCAAACCCTGCTGTTGGTGGAGGGCTTTACGGGCACGGCGAACCAGGATTTGGATACCAATAACGACGGCGTGCTAGACCTCACCCCCTGGACGGCGCTGGTGGATAGCGTGGCGATCAACGATGGCGGCAGTGGCGATCAGGTCTATTCCTCCACGGTGTTGACCCGTGGTTTCGACAGCATCAATTTTGTGCCGGGAGGAGCCTCCCGCCTGCCCGATGGCCAGGACACCGACACCGCCGCCGATTGGGTACGCAATGACTTTGACCTCGCGGGACTGCAAGGGTTTAGCGGCACCCCAGCGGTGGGTGAAGCCCTGAATACCCCCGGTGCCCCCAATGCCCTGGTGGATGTGCCGCCGCCGCCCCTGGCGATCACCCCGATTTACACCATTCAGGGGGCTGGGCATGCGTCCTCGCTGGTGGGGCAAACCGTGGCGACCACGGGCATTGTGACCGCTGTGGATAGCAACGGCTTTTACCTGCAGGATGCCAATGGCGACGGCAATCTCGCTACCTCCGATGCGCTGTTTGTGTTTACCAGCAGCGCCCCTGGGGTTGTGGTGGGCCAAGCCCTGCGGGTAGAGGGCACGGTGTCGGAGTTTACCCCCGGCGGGGTATCCACGGGCAATCTATCCACAACCCAGATTGTCTCGCCGCAGATCACGGTGCTGTCGTCGGGGAACACCCTGCCAGCGGCTACTCTGATTGGCGATGGTGGGCGCATTCCCCCCAGCCAAATCATTGACGACGACGCCTTCACCAGCTTCGATCCCCTCACCGACGGCATCGACTTCTTTGAGTCCCTCGAAGGAATGCGGGTGACGGCTCAAGATTTCCGGGTGGTGAACGGCACCAACCAATTTGGCGAAATCTTTGGTGTGGTGGACAATGGCGCAGGGGCCACAGGGTTGAGCGACCGAGGCACCCTCAATATTTCCCCCGATGATTTCAATCCCGAACGGGTACAGCTTCAGTTTGACAGCGGCGTGGCCAATGTGGTCTTCCCTGCGGTTAACGTGGGCGACCGCCTGGGCGATGTGACGGGGGTGGTCGGCTACGGCTTCGGCAACTACGAAATTGTGGTGACGGAACCCTTCGCCAACCACCTGCAATCCGCCAACCTGCAACCGGAGGTCAGCACCCTGGTCAGCAATGGCGACACCCTCACGGTGGCTAGCTACAACGTCCTCAACCTCGACCCCAACGATGGCGACGGAGATCGCGACCTAGCCGACGGACGCTTTGCCGCCATTGCCCAGCAAATTGTCGCTAACCTCAACGGCCCAGATGTCATTGCCCTGCAAGAGGTGCAGGACAACAGCGGCAGCCTCAACGATGGCGTCACCGCCGCCGATCTCACCCTGCAAACCCTGATTGCCGCCATCCAAGCCGCCGGAGGCCCCACCTACGCCTTCATCGACAACCCTTTTATCACCGATGGGGCCAGCGGTGGCCAACCCGGTGGCAACATCCGCACCGCCTACCTGTACAACCCTAGCCGGGTCAGCTTGGTGGAAAATTCCGTGACAACCATCGGCGGCCAGGGCACCGGGGAAACCTTTGCCGGGGCGCGTCTGCCCCTGGTGGCCAGCTTCGAGTTCAACCACGAAACCATCACCCTGGTGAATAACCACTTCTCCTCCAAGGGTGGCAGTGCGCCAATTTTGGGGGTGCAACAACCCTTTGAAGCGCGTCAGGAAGACCCCACGGTTAACGGATCGGTGGATGAGCGGCGGGCTCAGTCCGAGGCGGTACAGGGCTACGTCAACACCGTGCTAGCTAGCAACCCCGCCGCTAACGTCATGGTTTTGGGCGACCTCAACGAGTTTGAGTTTGTCTCCCCCGTGGCCGATTTGGCCCGCAACACGGGGCTGATCAACCTCACGGAAACCCTTCCCGAAGATGAGCGCTATACCTTTATCTTCCAGGGCAACTCCCAGGCCATCGACCATATCCTGGTCAGCCAGGGGCTAGCCACCGCCGCCGAGTACGACATCGTCCATGTCAATACCGAGTTTGCGGTCACCCCCCAGCAGGCCAGCGACCACGATCCCGTCCTCTCACGCTTTACCATTGCAGCGCCCAACCTAATTCAGGGCACGGCACGACGCGATGTGCTGGTGGGCACCGACGACAAGGACATCATCCTCGGCACCAATGGCCCCGACCGCATCACCACGGGCGGCGGACGAGACCGCATCGTCTACACCGACCTCAGCCAGTCTGGGAATTTCATCACCGACTTCGAGATCGGCCAAGACCAGCTGGTGCTCACCGATCTGCTGGATAGCCTCGGCTACAGCGGCCAAAATCCCCTCGGCGATGGGCTGGTGCAGATCCGGCTCCAGGGAGCCAGCGGACGCGCCGCCCTCTTCATCGACCCCGATGGACTGAGTGGTCCCCATCCCGCCAAGCCCTTTGCCACCTTCCTCGATGTAGACGCCGTTGCCCTTGCCCAACCAAGCAACTTCCGATTCTAAGCTCAAAAGGCCCTCTCCCAACATGGGAGAGGGCCTTAGGGTGTAGATTGCTTCCTCAGTCGTTAAAAATCCCTTAGGATTTACGCCGATCTAGCGACCAATCGCCCCTGAGGCAATCCTTGTTAAACGCCCTCTCAGGCTGATCGTAGCGATGATCGGTTATGGGCTAGGTCTAGGTAGGGTGCGTCATCCAATCCGCTAATTGTCCTGGGGCATCTTGCGGCTGCGGTTGGGCCTACGTTACCGCCGTCTTGTCCTGGGGGGCGATCCGCTGCGTCATCCGTTCATTTGTACTATAACTTTTGTCAGCTAGGACGGTATCGCTGGGCCGGTTGGCGCGCAGAATGTGGGAGCGTGGCTTTTTGCCCCAGCAATAGCGGTTTTGTCAGTCAACCAGCGATAGCGGTTTACAATTCTATGTATTGATAGTTCATGTATTGATTACAAGGAAACGTTGGCATGGCCGAGATTCAATTTGCCCGTGGTATCGCCGAACCCGTGATCCCTGATGTCCGCCTCACCCGCGCCAAGGATGGTAGCAACGGCACCGCCACCTTTTATTTTGACTATCCCCAGGCTCTCTCCGAAAACGGTGTGGAAGTGACCGGGATGTACTTGGTGGACGAAGAGGGAGAACTGGTGACCCGCGAAGTGAACGGCAAGTTCATCAACGGCGAGCCTGCTGGCATTGAGGCCATCTACGTGATGAAAAGCGAAGCCGACTGGGATCGCTTTATGCGGTTTATGAACCGCTACGCCGAGAAAAACGGCCTCGGCTTTACCAAAAGCTAGATCGTTAGTTCAGAGACCCGGTTTCTACCTTGGTTCAGTCCAAAGGCGCTCTTCGGTAAACAAACCGGGTTTTTAGA
>CAZWNR010000469.1:0-3672 GCA_964635665.1 uncultured bacterium
AGTCCCTCAACCTCCAGGTACGTCCTATCCAATCCGATTAATCCGATATCTGAACTCACCAGGAACGCAGGACTGGGAGCACGGTCCTGATTCAACGTAGTCGTGGTGCCTTCTGACCCAGGGGAAATCGGCTTGGGCTGGGGTTTCTTCTCTGCCCTGCCCACTTGCTCTAGCAAATCCTCCACCGGGCGCTGCCACCGTTGCACAGAGACTCCCTGCTGTTCCAAGGACTCGTACCAAGCGCTATAGCCCGCTGGCCCCCGGTGCCAGGTGGAGCCGCTATCGAGCCGACTGGTGGCCGGAGCACCGAGCAGCAGCAACCCCAGCAGCAACACTAGGGCCACAGACCCCAAAATTATCGTCCGTCGATTCCAGGTCAGGGCCGTTTTCACGATTGGGCGATCTCCTGGTAGGCGCGGCGGCAGCGCTGGTAGGTTTCCTCCGTGGCTTGGCCGTCGCCAAAGGTGAGGCGTTCGTGGGTGCGAATCAGCAGTTCGTAGGGGCGGTTCGACCCATCCACCAGTTGGGCCAGGTATTCGCCATCGGTGCGGCTGGGGCGGTAAATGACGGTTTCGGTATCGTTGAGTCTGGCCAACCCCGCCATATAAAGCGCTTTGCAGGCGGCGGCATAATCCCCCTGCTGAGCCAACCGCTGGGCTTCCTTCCACCAGTAGGCGGCTTGTTTGAGGGCTTCTTCGCGTATCGCCTGACTTTGCCGAACCCCCGGTGTTTTAGGACGGTTTAAGTAGGCCATCACCCCTTGATAGAGCAACCAGGCCAGCCACAGGGCCAACCCCGCCACCATTAGCCAAAACAGCCCACGGGCCAAGGGTTCCAGCCATGTCCAGCTTTGGATTTCCGGGCCATCGATATTGATGCGTGAAAATTGATAGTCGAACCATTCCCCCGTGCGCTGAACGGTTTGGCGAATTTGCCAAGAGAAAGAGTTGGTACGGTGGGAGAAATCCGGGGGCATGACAACAAAATACCCAGCGCAAACTGGCCCCATTATGCCCCACGTCATTACCTGGGAACACCATGACCACCTTGATTAGCCGCAATGCATTACCGGGGAATCAGCGGTAGCCAAGTAGGATTAGGCATTAGGCATCATCTTGGACATAGGGGTGAATTGCCCAAAGAGGGACTGCGAATAAGGTGAGGAAAACGGTGTTGAGAACGGCATTTTGCCAGTAGCCGGATAGCAGTGAATACGCCGTATCTGGAATGAACCATGCGCCCAGGGATATGGCCATCAGATTCCAGCCCAGGCGGCTGCCTTTGGCAAGCAGTTCACGGGTGACCATCAGCAAGGCAACGCCCCACCCCACCATGACACCTCCGATGACCGCATGGGCTAAGGAGACATATCGCACCTGTTCTGCTCCGAAGGTGTCGATCCTCGAAGCTGAAGCATAAACCAAGAGGGAGAAGCCCTGGCGAGTGATGGCAGGGGCCGCTACTAAGACGAGGCCAAACAGCATCACGCCAGCCGATACGACTAGGAGCCATCTGATCCAAACGTTGGGAGGTGGGGTTAGGGATTGCATAGGAATCGGCTAGTGGACTATACCGTGTGGAGTGTTGGTGGGCATGGCATGGGGTCACGACGATGGGGCACGACGATGGCGTAGGAATAGTGGGGGCTGAGCCGTCAACGGTGGGTATCTGCCGTTTTAGGTATGCGTCCTTCTAAATCCTCTAAGGTCTGCAAAATGTTTAGCGCGGCCCGGTAGCCTTCGCCGACGAGTTCTTCGTAGTCTTGGGATTGTTCTGGGGGGTCGGTGGTGATGATGCTGAGGATGCCCAGAACACCGTTCAGATCAGACCTCACTTTGTAGGAGGTGTTGCGGAGCACCTGGGCATCTACCACGGTGTTGGTAGGGGCTGGATGGCTGGAAAACTGCATGGCGTAGAGTTTGGCGTACTGTTCGCCCTGGGCCAGTAGGGCTTGGTGGGTGCCCACTTCCACCACGCGCCCCTTGTCGAGAACGGCAATTTGGTTGGCCCGCTGCACCGTGGAGAGGCGGTGGGCAATCACCAGGGTGGTTCGGTCTTTGCTAAGGTCGTCGATGGCCTGCTGGACGAGGCGCTCGGAGATGGTATCGAGGGCGCTGGTGGCTTCGTCGAGAATGAGAATTTCCGGGTTTTGCACCAGGGCGCGGGCGATGGCGAGGCGCTGCCGCTGACCGCCAGACAGCAAAACACCCCGATCCCCAATCAACGTATCGTAGCCCTGGGGCAGCTTCAGGATAAATTCTTCGGCGTTGGCGCGGCGGGCCGCTTCGGTGACCTCCTCATCGGTGGCCTGGGGGCAGCCGTAGCGAATGTTGTCTTTTATCGAGGCGTTGAACAAAAAGGTGTCTTGGCTCACCACCCCCAGGCGGCGGCGGAAGGATTGGATCTCAAACTCCCGCAGGTCGGTGCCATCGATCTCAATGCGGCCTTGGTTGGGATCGTAGAAGCGGGGCAGCAGGTCGGCCAGGGTAGATTTGCCCGCCCCAGAGGATCCAACCAGGGCCAGGGTTTGGCCCTTGGGCAGAAACAGGTCAATGTCTTGCAGCGCCCAGCCCTCGGCCCTGGGGTAGCGGAAGGAGAGCTGGCTGAACCGAATGCCCTCATTCAGCGTCGTAAAGGGACGGTGGCCGTTGGCCATAAAGGGCTTGTCGGCCCGGTTGAGGAAGGCTTCGATCACCTCGGCGCTGGCGGAGGTGCTGGCCAGTTGGCTACGGCTGCTGTTGAGCTGGCCAATGAAGGGCAGCAGCCGAAACAGCACCACCAGGTATATCAGCAGCACCGACGACACCGATTCTAATTGATCCGCCAACAGAGCGCGCCCCACCAAAATCAGGGCAATTAGGGCCAAAATGCTGAGCATTTCGTTGGTGGGGCTGATGCTGGCATAGACCAACTGCGACTTAAATTCGGCCTCCTCCCGCTGGCGCACCAGGTGGTTGATGGCGTCAAACTCACGTTCTTCGTTTGCGGTGGTTTTTACTAGGCGAATGCCCGACAAGACCTCGATGGTGCGGCTAGAGAGCGCCCCCGCCGCCTTAGAAAGCGCCTGTCCAAACCCCTTGGCCTGATTGATAGACACCTGATTGGCCAGGGCCACCCCCGCCATCAGCAGGATGGCGACCAGGGTCAGCGGCCAGGAAATGGCCACCAAAATCCCTAAAAACACCAGGATGGTAATCACCAGCGTAGCGATGCGATCTAGGGTGCGAACGGCCACCGCCACCCGATTCACCTCGGTATTGAGGTTGTTCATCAGGTCGCCTAGGCGCACGTTGGCGTGGTAGTCCAAATCCACATCCAGCAACAGCCGCAGGCCATCTTTCCGCAGGTTGTAGACGTAGGAACGGCTGAGCACATTCGACACCACCGCCCCGCCGTAGAAGGCCAAATTCTTCAGCAGTAGGGCAAAGATCAACACCCCCACCATGGCCAGGGCGCGGTAGTCCTCGGGCAAGTCCTCAAACAGGGCAAACAGCGGTTGCAGGGCCGGGGGAAAGGTGGTGTTGGAGAGGATATCCTGCCCCAGGAGATCCAAAATCAGCGGGATGATCAGCGTTACCCCAATGCCGTTGAAGATCGCCCCCGATAGCCCAAAGGCAATGGACAGTAGAAACAGCCCAGGGGAGCGACGGGCGATGGTGGTGAGTAGGCGGG
>CAZWNR010000470.1:0-3670 GCA_964635665.1 uncultured bacterium
CCAGTTCTTGGCGCAGCGCGCCCCCCTGTTCCCGTTGTGTTTCGGCGGGGTCGTCCGGGGCCGCTGGGGGGCTAGGCTCGTCATCGAGAATTTCGATGCGGCGGGGTTCGGACGGGGTCTTGTGTTCGGGGATGGTTTCCTGGGCACGGTTCACCATGTCGTTGACGAGGCGTTGAGCCTCTTCGGCGGTCATTTCTCCACGGGCCACCAGCTCGTTGACCACCACCTGGGTCTGCTCCTGCAAGTCCTTCAGGGTATGTCCAGCTTTTTCCCCGGCGTAGGAGGCTACCCCCACCCCCAGGTAGAACGCTTTTTTAACGACATCTCCAAAACCAGCCATGTTCTCCTCCCTTGCTGATTAACCGATGCGTATCGACGACATCACTAGCTTAGGAGGCCATCGGGACGAACGCCTAGGGGGGATATCAGAACCGTCAACAGCAGTATTGAGGCTTGCCAAGAACAGCCCGACCCTATCAAAACCCAGAAAACGCAAAAGACCCGGAGTCCACGCCTGTCACAAGCATCCCGTAATGCTGCTACCTTCCGGTCCTGACATGATTTGGGCGTTGCGACCGCATGGGTCCGAGTCCCCTTTAGCATAGCACCTCTACCGTGATCTGGGATACGGTTTTGTGGCAGCTGACCGCCCCTAGCCCTATCTACCGGGTCTGGGGTTAGTTACCCAACCCTTGCTCTGGCAACCACACCTCAGAAACAACCGCCGAGCAGCCTATTTCATTGACTATTGCCGTTTAGCCTGCCATTATCACCTCACCCTAAGTACCCTAGGATGGATCATCGGTGCTGCGCGTGAGGGGTCATGGCCCTAGGTAACGGCACTTTTGGGGGCTGGATCTGGCGGGTCGGTAATCAGGCGAGAACCCTGTTTTCGGGTGATGTAGTTGCTGGCCCACTGAATCATGACAATGACTTTGTTGTCGAACTCAATCAAGAAGAAGATATGGACAAACAGCCACACAAACCAGGCCGGAAAGCCCGTGAGCTGAAGACGAGGGAAATTGACGACCGCTGAGTGACGACCAATGACCGCCAGTCCACCCGTATCCTTGTATTTAAACTGAGCCATTGGCTGCTGCTTGAGCCGATTTTGGATGAGTTTGGCCACATACTGCCCCTCCTGCATGGCGACGGGGGCAATGCCAGGGAGAGGCTTATCGTCTTGGTGGGCAAAGTGGGCCAGGTCGCCCACCACAAAAATGTCGGGATAGTTGGGCACACTCAGGTCTTTGGCAACGATAACTCGACCCGACCGATCTCGTTCGGCCCCGGTACGCTCGGCCAAAATGCCACCCATGCCAGGATCGCGCACCCCTGCCGCCCACAGTACGGTAGCCGCCTGCACGGTAGTGATCTCTTCGCCCTGCTTGAGGGTAATCTGGTGGCCCTGAATATCCGTAACCAGGGTTTGGGTCAAAATCTCCACACCCATGCCCTCTAGATCTTGGTAGGCCCGCTGAGACAAATCGGGAGGAAAGGGGGGCAGCACCCGATCCATGCCTTCTACGAGCAGAATGCGCGTTTGACTGGTGTCGATTTGGCGAAAATCGGGTTTGAGGGTATGGTAGGCGAGTTCCGCTAGGGCTCCGGCCAGCTCCACCCCAGTGGGGCCAGCACCAACAATCACAAAGGTGAGCAAGGCCCGCTGGAGGTCAGGATCCGTCGTTTTCTCGGCGGCCTCAAAGGCGGCAAAAATTCGTCGCCGCATTTCTAGGGCGTCCTCCACGGTTTTAAGGCCGGGGGCAATGTCGGCCCAGTCGTCGCGACCAAAGTAAAAGTGGCTCATGCCCGTAGCCACGATCAGGGTGTCGTAGGGCAGGGTGATGTCACCCTTCAGGCCCACAGTTTTGGCCTGCGGATCCACATCCACCACTTCGCCCATCAGCACCTGGGTATTTTTCTGCCGACTCAGCACCCCCCGCAACGGTGAGGCAATATCTCCCGGCGATAAGCCCCCCACAGCCACCTGGTAGAGCAGTGGCTGGAACAGGTGGAAGTTGCGCTTGTCGATTAGCGTGACCTCAACGTTGGTAGCCCGACCTAGGCGCTGAGCGGCATAGAGCCCGCCAAAGCCGCCACCGATAATCACCACTCGATGCTTGCCTAACGGTGGGGCCACAGGGGCAGACTCGAGGACTGGATCTTGCAGGGTTTGCATAGCAGCAGGACGGGGATAAACGTCAGAACACGATGTTAACAATTGTTATAAAACGAATCCGTCCCCAAGACTGTGCGCTGTGCTAAATTCTCAGACCTCTCGGCTTGCCTTTGGTGACCTAATCCCGTTCAGCGAGTGCCCTATGCCCTGGTTTGTCAAAATTGAAAAAGGCGTTGTCGATAAGCCCATCTTCGACCAGTTTGTACCCGCCCATGTGGCCTACGTGAAAGACCTGATCGCCCAGGGCTACCGAGCGAAGACAGGCTACTGGGCCGGATATGGCGGTGGTATGCTGATATTTTGGGCCGACTCCATGGCCGAGGCTGAGGCGATTGTGGCGGCGGATCCCCTCATTGCGAATCACTGCGTAGACTATGAACTCCATGAGTGGCGGGTAGTGGTGGAGTAGGTCAAAGATGAGGCATGGGGGCCGAGCTAGGCTGGCCAAGGGCATCCTAGCCGTCGCGAACGACCGCTAGCCAAGAAAACGCATTCATGATCACAGGAGGGCCCTATGGCCGACGAGAGCAAAGGGTTTAAGATTGTCAGCGACAACCGTCAGGCCCGCCACCAGTACGAAATCCTCGAAACCTACGAAGCGGGCATCGAATTGCTGGGTTCTGAAGTGAAGTCCATTCGCCAGGGTAAGGTGAACCTGCGGGACGGCTTTGCCCAACTGAAGGACGGCGAACTGTGGCTTCAGAACATTCACATTTCTCCACACACCATGACCAATAAGGCCTACAACCACGAGGCCAAACGCCCCCGACGGATGCTGATGCACCGGGACGAGATCCGCAAACTGATTGGCAAGGTGGAGCAAAAGGGGCTGACCCTGGTGCCTCTCAAGATGTACCTGAAGGGCGGCTGGATTAAGGTCACCATTGCCCTAGCGCGAGGCAAAAAACTCCACGACAAGCGGGAATCCCTCAAGCGCAAGCAGGAGAAACGTGAAACCGACCGCGCCCTTAGCGGACGGGGGTAGCGGCTTCCCTATCGACCGAAGCAACCCTTTCCCTCAATTACAAGTTGAGATTGGGAGGCACTGCGGTGCGCCCGTACCGTATCGCTGATAAGTGATGGTCTCTAGCGGGCAGGAATGAAACTGGGGGCTACATCCACCGGACGATAGCCTGCCGCAATGCATAGGGCCATGGATTCGGTGGTGGCCAATTCGGCAACGAGGGCGGTGTCAATGACGCAGTCGGCGTACCGAACGGGCAAAATGCTGCGGTGGCAATGATTGAGCACAGCGGCAGAGTTGGGCACATCCAAAAATTCATGGATATCCACCACGCAGGTGGCCAATTCTAGGGGACGCCGATCCCGACTACAGGCGGTGAGGGCGGCTTCGGCTCCTAATTCTGTGGTGTTTACCACATCCAGTACACAGCTCGAAACCTGCTGTGGATGGAGCGCCTGGGCACAAGCTTCAGTCACGGCCTCGGCGGAGAGACCCGTTGCCAGCAAATCTGCGGCGCACTGGCCATA
>CAZWNR010000471.1:0-3664 GCA_964635665.1 uncultured bacterium
GGGCGCACGAGCGCACTCCCCTGGCGAACCTGGTTCGCTGGAAGGACAAGCCCGTGGCACTGTCCATCGTGCAGGCTCGCGTGGTTGGTCTAGCGCACTTCACCGTGGGCTACATCGTCACCTACGCCGCCTTCCTGATCGCCTCCACCTCCAGCCGCTTCGGCTAACCTCCGGTAGGGTGGGCACCGCCCACCTTACTTCCCCGTAGGGTGGGCAATGCCCACCTTACCCCCACGGTTGAGGTGAGTTTCTCCACCCAGAGCCGCTCACCCCAACGGTTGAGGCATCCTTTATTAACCAGAACATTTTTGACAAAAACTGTTCTGAACTCCAGTGCTGCCGTAAAAATTCTGGTTTACAAGTTTTCTTGATGGTGGGTATTGCCCACCCTGCACAGCTTACAAATATTTCTGGTGCTATGCGGCATCTCTACATCGCCCCAGCACCGATACAGCTTGAGACGGATGGAGACTCTCCGCTCAAGAGTCCTGGTTCTTCGGGGTAGTTGAACCAGGACTTTTATTGTTTAATAACCATCGTCAATCTAGGGGATAGGCATCTAAATAAAGTACCGGAAACGTGATCGCCGTAGGGTGCATAACACCAAGGCGAGACTGCGTCAACGCGAAGCAATGCACCAACAGGAAAGCTAGTCATTGGTACTATGTTTCTTGGCGAATCCCTAGGCTGTTTTGGACACAATCCTTTCCGCAATGATGGCCCATTGTTGGCGGTCATAGCGGGAGGGGCTAGCGTGGATAACTTGGCCTTGGGAATCAAATTGGGCAACGGTGCGATCATCGATGTTTCCGATTACCGTTAGGGTGTGATCGTGACGATGGTGGACTAAGGTGTAGCGCCTGCCCTCCGCTACTTCCACCTCAGGGTTGGATTGGTGGGTACGGTGGCGGCTTTGGGCGATTTCAAAGGCTCGTTGCATGGCGGGGTGGAGGGCTATGGCCCATTGGTGGTCGGCGATAGTTCTCACTCCGGCTTCCCGTGTTACCTGGTCTAATTGTTCTGATAAATCAAACGCCGCTGCCCATTGGTGGATGTAGTTGTAATTGAGATGATCCTGTTGAATTTTGAGGACACCCAACACATCACGCCACTGCTTTTCAGATTGGCTTTGCTGGCCCCAGCGTAATTTATTGACCACGACATCTTCGGGAGAGGCCAGGTAAATGAATTGGCCCTGGATAAGTTGGTAGGCCTGACGGCGTTCAAACTTGAGGGCTTCGTAGGGGGTCATATCGGCAATCACCAAATCAGCTCGTGAAATGGTGGCCACTTGGGTAATTTGTAGCGTCCGCATACGATTTGAGACGACATCCTCCACCCCAGGCACATAGAAACCAGCCTGTTCTAGAGCCTCAGCCAGGGCTGGTATGGCCTCCCTAGGAATGGACAGCACAATGTCTAAGTCTTGCGTGGTGCGAGTCTCGCCATAGGCAATAGCCGCGACGCCACCCGTCACATAGTAAGGAATCCCCTCCTGTTCAAGAATGCCATGGAGGTCTACGGCTAATTGAATAGAGTCTTGAATCCACATTATCTCTGCCCCCTGGGGTACATAGTGGATTGGACAATGCTCTTGCAGCCACACCTCAGCCATCTTGCGAGCAAACTGGGGGGGGCTTAAATGGGCAAACCGTTGATGAAAGCAGTTGAGTGAGAATTGTCGAGCACTACGCATTAGCTGTGCCCCCATAGCCAGCCGTTCCGCTACCGTTTTTTGCCGTAGTAGATAAAAACACAGCAAATCGGTTTCCAAGCTGGTGTCGTCGGCTTGGGGTCGATAGCCGGGGGGGGCGCTGAACTGGGGGAGTGATCGGGCCGAGTGAGGGGGCTCCACGGGGCTATCCTTTGTGCAATGGGGCGCGAAGCGTCAGCCACCATAGCCTAAAGGATAGCCTATGCAGAGTGAGCAGATGCCTTGGATATCGAGAAGTGGAGGCGAGCCAGTGTCCAGAACTTCAGTCCTACGATTTGGGAGATCGCTGCTTTGTCCGCCCCGCCCAGCTATAGGTCGAGACGGCTATCTGTGCTGCGGAATGCCTGTATAGTGGGCGGTGCCCTACGGGGCTACTGATCTGGAGAGGCTAATTGCCTTCCCCATCGGATGGCTCCGATTCAGAGGGTTCTGATTCTTCAGAGGGGTCTGGTTCGGTATCCCCCTCTTCATCTGAGATATCTTGAGGCATCTCCAGTTCTAAAGACGAATTATCTTCTGGGATCTCCTCTCCTTCTGGAATCTCTCCTTCAGAAGTATCTCCTTCTGTCCCATTCTCCGCGTCCACGGGCATTTTCCACTCTTCTAGGGGCCGATTGATGCCGTTGGCCACATCGCGGGTGACCACCAGCACCTCGTATTCGTCGGTGGGGCTTTCGGGGGGCCAAGCGCCATCGGGATCGACAATGGCGTAGTTGGCGTTGCCGCTAAAGTCTGGCCCACCCAGAATCAGGATATGCTCGGTGCCGTCTTCCAAGGTTACGGTCACTTTCCCCTGGGGCTGGTCTAGGCCAAAGTCCTGAATTTGATCCGCCGCCATGGTCACCCGTTGCTGCGGGGAATCGGTATTCAATCGGCTCAGCAAAAAGGCCACCGCCCCCGGTTCCGCCACCAGATTTTCTGGGGCCGTCATCTGCCAGTTGCCCTCGCCATCACCCTCAAAAGTTAGGGTTTCGCCGTCCCGCTCCACCGTTACCGCCGCCACATCGGTTTCGGCAAAGGTAAACACTGGCCCCGCCTCATCGCTCACCGTGGCGCTTTCTGGGGCACCGTTCTGGCGCAATTCGCCCATCAACACTCCGGCCCCCAACAACAGGGCTACCCCCACCAACACCACCGTCCCGCGCTTTAGTTTCATGGCTTACCCGACTCCTTACACCGAATTCAATCCTGATTCAGCAAAAACCCAGGATCACAACGAACCGAGGATCAATCTTAGCGGTTGTCAGGGGCCGATGACGTCCATAGCCAAGCCAGATTCAGCACAAAACCGGGCAGCACCGGATCCCCGGCCACCCTCAGCGGTGCAGTGAGGCACTCCGGCGTTGGGGCCTCGGCCCGGTAGATTTCCACCCATTGCTCTTGTAGGTTAATCAGCCAGCCCAGGCGCAGGCCGCTGTTGAGGTAGTCCTGCATTTTGGCCCGCACGGTGTTGGGGTTGTCGCTAGGGGAGATCAATTCCAGCACAAAATCGGGGCAGAGGGGCGGAAACCGACGCCGCTGATCGGGGGTGAGGGCTGCCCAACGGGAGGCTTCTACCCAGGCCACATCGGGGGATCGATCACCGCCCTGGGGCAACCGAAAACAGGTGGAGGAATCGAAGACCTTGCCGAGGTTGCACTGCTCATTCCACACCACAAAGCGAGCGATGAGGGTGGCATTATTCATGCCCGTTTCTCCACCTGTGGGGGCCATAATCACCAACGCTCCGGTCGCCGTGCGTTCAAATTTCAGATCAGGATTGGCCGCACAAAGCTGCTCAAACTGGGCATCGCTGAGGTGGGCAATGGGGCTGAGGTCGAGGGTAAAGGCAGTCATCGGTGGCATCTCCCCAATGATGTTTTCGGGTCTAGCTATCAACGCCCTAGGGTACAGATCTCACGGTGAAGGAATGCTACACATCCATCAGGGGCTCCGTTAAGACCACTATAC
>CAZWNR010000472.1:0-3658 GCA_964635665.1 uncultured bacterium
TAGCCATGGGTACCGTGAACACCGCTGAAAGGACGATGATGCCCCGAAAAATAACGCTCAGGTCATCGGCATTGAAGCCACCGAGGAAGCCAATGGGATTCGCTGCACCCCAGTGAAGCACGAGGGCCACAATACTACCGAGGCCCCCAACCATGGCGGCGTAGGGTGTCCAAGCGGAGGACGAACGCCCCTGAATCAAATCTCCAATCAGGATGACCAGAATGGTGGCAACCACGATACCTTCTGGCCAGATGGTGCCAGCATTCAGCTGGGCCGCCAGGCTCGCGAAATCCATGCGCGCTTCCCCTTGTTGATGACACGTTTACAAACCTACAACTGGCATATTATCGCGATCCTGCCACGGTAGGCGTGTGGTAGGTAGATTTTACGGCCCCTAGACGTTGGTCCCCCATCTGAATTATTGATTAGATTGATTAGCGGTCGTAAACTCGGCCATTCTCGTTCAGGAGCGTCAGATTTGCCCCTAGCCCACGACCCCACACCGATAGGCTGCCCCTAGGACAAAACCCTGGTGCTGCCCATGCAGGGGATGAGCTAAGGTGACCTTAGACCAGCGCGGCAATCATTAAGTTTTTTGGGGATTTGAAACTCAGCCCCCTAAAGCTGTGCATTAAAGTGTTTAACACTTGGGTCTAACGCTGGACGCTCCGTTTCTGGGAGAACGTGGTTCATCATTCGATTGATCAGGCAATTGATCAGAGTCATCAACGTTCATCTAGGAGCAACGGCCTAACCCACGCCCTGCCCTCAGCCTTTTCCCAAGCGTTGCCCTCGTTTTTCCCCGCCCCCTGTCATCCATCCGACTGCCATCCACGCGCCATCAGCCCTATGTCAACCCTTGTCATTGTCGAGTCGCCCACCAAGGCCAAAACCATTCGCAACTACCTGCCGCGTGGCTATCGGGTGGAGGCTTCTATGGGCCATGTGCGCGACTTGCCCCGGTCGGCTAGCGAAATTCCGCCGGAGGTGAAGGGGGAAAAGTGGGCACAGTTGGGCGTCAACCCCGATGATGACTTTGCGCCGCTGTACATCGTCCCTAGCGACAAAAAGAAGGTGGTCAAAACCCTCCAAGATGCCCTCAAAGAGGCCGACGAATTGGTACTGGCCACGGACGAAGACCGCGAGGGGGAAAGCATTAGCTGGCACCTATTGCAGGTGCTGAAGCCCAAGGTGCCTACCAAGCGCATGGTGTTCCACGAAATTACCCAGGAGGCGATTCAATCCGCCCTGGAGAACTGCCGCACCATTGACGATCAGCTTGTCCATGCCCAGGAAACCCGCCGCATTTTGGATCGCCTGGTGGGCTACACCCTGTCGCCCCTGCTGTGGAAGAAGATTGCTGGTGGGCTCTCCGCCGGACGGGTGCAATCCGTGGCGGTGAAGCTCGTAGTCAACCGCGAACAACAGCGTCGCGCCTTCCGCAAAGGCTCCTACTGGGATTTGAAAGCCAGCCTGTTGAAGGACAAAAACGCCTTTGAGGCCAAGCTCTATTCCCTGGCGGGAACGCGCCTCGCCAACGGCAGCGACTTCGACGAATCCACCGGACAAATCATTGCCGGACGCGAAGTTGTCCTCCTCGACGAGGCCCAGGCCCGTGACCTCCAGGCCCGTTTGCTGGAAGGTGTGTGGACGGTCAGCAACCTAGAGGAACGCCCCAACACCCGCAAGCCCTCGCCCCCCTTCACCACCTCCACCCTGCAACAGGAGGCCAACCGCAAGCTGCGCCTCTCCGCCCGCGACACCATGCGCGTGGCCCAAAACCTCTATGAACAGGGCTACATCACCTACATGCGTACCGACTCGGTGCATCTGTCTCAGCAGGCCATCGAAGCGGCCCGTTCCTGCGTAGAAACCAAGTACGGCAAGGAATATCTCAGCCCCAAACCCCGCCAGTACGCCACCAAATCCAAGGGTGCCCAGGAGGCCCACGAAGCCATTCGCCCCGCTGGCAGCACCTTTAGAACTCCCGCAGAAACCGGGTTGTCGGGACGGGAACTATCGCTGTACGACCTGATTTGGAAGCGTACCGTCGCCAGCCAGATGGCCGAAGCCCGCCAAACCAATATCACCGCCTCCATCGAGGTGGAAGACGCCATCTTCCGGGCCACGGGCAAGCGCATCGACTTCCCCGGCTTTTTCCGCGCCTATGTCGAAGGATCCGACGATCCCGATGCCGCCATCGAGGGCCAAGAGGTGCTGCTGCCCAACCTCAAAACCGGGGACGCCCTCAACTGCACTGACTTGGATGCCATTGGCCACGAAACCCAGCCCCCCGCCCGCTACACCGAAGCTACCCTCGTGAAGGTGTTGGAAAGCGAAGGTATCGGTCGGCCTAGCACCTACGCCACCGTCATCGGCACCATCATCGACCGGGGCTATGTGCGCCTGGTCAACAACAGCCTGATTCCCACCTTCACGGCCTTTGCCGTCACCGCCCTGCTAGAGCAAAACTTCCCCGACCTGGTGGATGTCAGCTTTACCGCCCGCATGGAGCAAACCCTCGACGATATCTCCACCGGCGAAGTGGACTGGCTGCCCTACCTGAAGGACTTTTACGCCGGAGACACGGGCCTAGAAAACCAAGTCCACACCCGCGAAGCCCAGATCGACGCTACCGAAGCCCGCACCGTCGTCCTCAACGACCTAGAGGCCAAAGTCCGCATTGGTCGCTACGGCCCCTACATCGAAATTGGCGATGGCGAAGAATCCGTGCGGGCCTCTATCCCCGCCGATGTGCCCCCCGCCGACCTGGATGAAGACCAGATCGAGCGCATCATCAAACAAAAGGTGGAAGGGCCGGATAAGGTCGGCCTCCACCCCGACACCAGCGAACCGATCTACCTGCGCATTGGCCCCTACGGCCCCTACGTGCAGCTTGGCGACGCCACCGACGAAAACCCCAACCCCAAACGCGCCTCTCTGCCCAAGGGCATGAAGGCCGAGGACATCACCCTGGAATCGGCGGTGGGTCTGCTGCGGTTGCCTCGCCTGCTGGGTCAACATCCCGAAACGGGCAAACCGATCAAAGCCAGCCAAGGCCGCTTTGGCCCCTACGTCGTCCACGACCAAGGTAAGGATGGCAAAGATTATCGCTCCATCAAGGGCGATGACGACGTGCTGTCCATCAGCCTAGAACGGGCGCTAGAACTGCTGGCCCAACCCAAAACCGGACGCGGACGCGGCAAAGCCACCCCCCTGAAGGAACTGGGCAACCACCCCGACGATGGCGAACAGATCGCTGTGTTCAACGGCCCCTACGGCCACTATGTGAAGCACGGCAAGGTCAATGCCTCTGTGCCCGAAGGCGTGGAACTAGACAGCATTACCCTAGAACAAGCCCTAGAATGGATCGCCGCCAAGGCCACCACCAAGGGCGGCAAAGCCAAGAAAGGCGGCACGGCTAAATCCGGTACCAGCAAATCCGGCACGACAAAATCTGGTACCACGAAGAAGAGCACCAAAACCGGAACGACCGCAAAAACCACCAAAACGGCGGCGGCGAGTAAGACTTCGGGCACCAAGCGCACCACCAAGGCAGCGACAACCTCGACGACGAAAAAATCCACCACCCGCAAATCAACTTCGGCCAAGGCCAAAGACGACGCAGCGGAATCGAATGATTAGGGCGTTTATGGAC
>CAZWNR010000473.1:0-3620 GCA_964635665.1 uncultured bacterium
AGGGCACACCCTAACCCTGTTGCTGGCGGCGCAAACGACCCAAGCCAGCCTAGAAACGGGAGGCGGCCCTTGGACAGACGACTGGCAATCCGCCGAATTGCCCTAGCTCAAGCTTGGAACGAGCTAGAACGCAGCACCGTCTAGACGGTTGTTTGAGACCAGTGTCGAGGGGCCACCCATCGACGAGGGAATATAAAGGGGGAAATCCCTCCATGAAATTCGGTTTAAACCGTTGATCTCACCAGGACAACGGGGAACATTCTGATCTACATTGAGGCGGAATCATTCCTCGATGCCGCAGGCCAAGCGAGTGCCCCTAACGGATGGCTCCATTCTCCGCCCCTGGGTAGAATTATTCTCCTCAGGTGGCCAAGCTCTCCAACATTCGTTAACCTGGTCAAAAATTGATGTTGCCAAGTGGGCATCCTTGTGTAAAATCGTGGGCAACATCGTCCGCCCTATCGTGATTCAACTAAGGAGGTGATACAGAATGACCGTGAATGCGACCCCAAACTTGCTCCAATTCCTGCAGGAGGAACTGGCAATTTCGACTGCTTCGTTGCAGGTTGCCCTCAAGCACAGCGAACAGGATCCTGGCCCTTTGCCAATGATCCTCTGGCAGTATGGTTTAGTCACCCTAGAGCAACTTGAGCAAATCTATGACTGGATGGAAGCCGCCTAAGCGCCGCCTAGCCCTTCTAGGCCGGTTTTGAAAGGCGCAGTCTAGGCTGCGCCTTCGCTAATTCTGGGCTTTGGTGATGGCTTCCTAGGGGAAAGTTTTTGACGTGAGGTCAGGGCAACGGTTGGCCCTTGAGCACCAGAGCTAAAGCACTTTGGCAATGGCTGCAAATGGCTTCACAGATTTTAAAGGTGATCATGTCGTTTCCGTAAAATTACGGTTTCTTCGCAGTGGGGTGCGGCCTACTCATTAAGCTATAGTTAAGCGCTGAAAGGGCGGCAGAGCACTGAAAAGCTTATACGTCAGTTAGGCGTCTCCTGATGGGGTTCCCTCGGCCTAGGTCGGGGGATTTTTTTGCCTAGGCCACCTTTTGGGCGGCGGCCAGGAGGGGAAATCCTAGGGCTTCCCGTTGGTCGAGGTAGAGCTGGGCCACCCGGCGGGCTAGGGTACGAACTTGGCGAATGTAGCGGGTACGTTCCGTCACGGAGATCACCCCCCGTGCATCCAGCAGGTTGAAGGTGTGGGAGCACTTGAGCACATAGTCGTAGCTGGGCAGCACCAGGCCGCGATCCATCAGTTGCTCGGCTTCTTTTTGGTACAGCTCAAACCGCTGAAACAGCAGTTCAGGGTCAGAGGCTTCAAAGTTGTAGGTGGAGTTTTCGATCTCCGCCTGCATGTAGATGTCGCCGTAGGTGAGCTGGTCGTTCCACTGAATTTTGGCGATGGCGTCCACCTCTTGCAGATACATCGTCAGCCGCTCTAGGCCGTAGGTAAGCTCGATGGACACAGGCCGACAGTCGATGCCGCCGCACTGCTGAAAGTAGGTGAACTGGGTGATTTCCATGCCGTCTAGCCACACTTCCCAGCCCACGCCCCAGGCTCCCACAGCGGCGTCTTCCCAGTTGTCCTCCACAAAGCGAATATCGTGGTCTTCGGGTTTAATTCCCAGCGCCCGCAGCGACTCAATATAGGTTTCCTGAATATTGTCCGGCGAGGGTTTGATCAACACCTGGTACTGGAAATAGTGCTGGTAGCGGTTGGGGTTTTCGCCATAGCGACCATCCGCCGGACGCCGACAGGGCTCGGCATAGGCCACCGCCCAGGGTTCTGGCCCTAGCGCTCGCAAGAAGGTGTGGGGACTTTTGGTACCTGCGCCCTTTTCGGTGTCGTAGGGTTGCACAATCACGCAGCCCTGCTTGGCCCAAAAGTCGTTCAGTGTGGCGATTACAGACTGAAAGTTCACGGTGTTTCCCCTATCCAATGTGTCCCCTATACAAAGGGGCTAGCCTATGACGTCGCTCAGTCGCGTTGAGGCACTAAGGTTTTATTGTCCCCTAAATTGTGGCCTAGCCTTCTAGAAGCCCAGCCAGGTAAAAAAAGTTTGGTGCGTTACGAGTTCCAACACCAGCAACGCCACAAACCCCACCATGGCAAAGCGACCATTGATGCGCTCGGCGTAGGTTGTCCAACCAAAGCCGGGGGCATCGGCGGCGGGGCTGGGGGCATCGGCGGCGGTCGATTTCGCTTCAGCGTCGGGCGCAGGGGTGGTCATGGTTAAGAACAGTGAAGGCCAGAGGCTATTGTAAACCTTTCCGCCTGTCTTAGGATTCGGCCCAAAAACGCCCTGGACTAAGTGCTGTCAGCAGGTCGTCGGGCTGGCCAACAGCCACCTGGGCAAAGCGCTGGGCAATGGGGGGCAGATACACAAACGGCCCATTGAAGCCCGCCATCAGGTCAATCCCCTCTAACCCAGGCAGGGATCCAACCAGAGGTAGGCCATCGCGGCTAAAGCTGACGGGGCAGCGGTGCCAGTAACCCGGTAGCGTGCTGAGCTTGGGCAAAATGCTGGCTAGGGTAGATCGCAGCCGTTGGATGCTGGTGCTGGCATCGGTGGCGGGGCCATCTAGGTCAGTTATGGTACGGCTAATTTGGCCTAGGCGCAGGTGTCCGTCCCGAAACTGCACTGCGCCCCCGTCGATAATCGAGGGCGTGACTTCGTGGCCCGGTTCGTCCCAGAGGGAATCCACTTCGGGGCGGCTGGCCTGGGCCTCTAGCTCAAACCGCTGGGTCACCGCTGGCATCACCAGGGCGCGCAGATGGATCTCCGGGGTGGGTCGGGTTTCGATGAGCTCGGCCTGGGTGTAGTAGAGGGGAATTTTTAGGTCAATGGTGCTGAGGAGAAATCGGGTAAAGGCTCCAGAGGCCAACAGCACCCGATGGGCTGGATAGGCTTGCTCGGCGGTGAGGATCCCAGTAACTCGGTCTTTGATCCGCGCCAGACCCGTAACCTGGGCGACCATGCGAGTGCCCCCTAGCCGATGGAAGGCTTGGTTATAGGCGGACACCACCGCCACCGGGGAAACATGGCCATGGCGCACCGTAAACGCTCCAGCCACCGCTGGGCCAGTCAGCAGCGGTTCGAGATCCTGGGCCTCGGCGCGGCTAATGAACTGGGGCGGCGTGGCGTACTGGGCGTAGTCGGCAGCTAGGGCCTGGGGATCGTCATCGGGGGCCACCGTCAGCAGCAGATCTAGTTCTCGAAACTGAGTATCGGCCCCTAGTTCCTCCGAGAGCTGGTGATGTTTAGCAATGCCCTCCTGGCAGAGGGTGCGGGTGAGGGGGCAGGTGCCCGACCAGTAGGGTATGCCGCCGTAGCTGTAGCGGGTGGCACTATCGGAGTCGGGGTTTTTGTCTACCAACAGAACCGATAGCCCCTGGCGGGCCAGTTCATAGCTGGCAGCGGCACCAACGAGACCGTTACCCACCACAATCCAATCAAAGGTTTGCATAGTTAGACGTGTCGAGAAATGGCGGGATCGGCCCAGAGCCTAGCCCAGAGTATGGGATAGGACTAGGCGTGAATTTGACTGAGAATTTGACGCAGACGGTCGTAATCGTCCTTAAGGAGGGTGCTGAGGGTGCGACCGGCCTGCACCAGCCA